>JAYRWZ010000001.1:0-1906 GCA_041917875.1 Chloroflexota bacterium
AACAGCGCAATAGCCCAGCAATATAATAATGAATATGCAATGTAATACCGGCAATAGAGTTACAACCATTCACGCGCTGACATATTCGCTCATAAGGTATAGTTGATAATTGATGACAATAATTTGTATTGGCAATCCAAAAACCATCAAGAAAAACTTCCCGACAGCGTTGCGCAAGGTTTTGTGCTTGAGTCATAGTATGTTCTATACATATTTTATCAAATAAAAGCGAATACCATATATTACCTGAAATTATGTGTTTCGGATATTTCTGTATTTCTAAATTCTTATACACCGTGAAAATCAGTAATGAAAATCTCTGCAATTACTGAAGTCCCGATACGATATTCGCTTTGATTCATTATTATTCATTACAAAGGTATATTACCGTGTTTTTTCCAAGGATTCGAGTCGGTTTTTGTTTGGAGTAATGTCAAAGCTCTGATTAAACGCTTACGTGTTTCACTTGGAACAATCACGTCATCAACATAGCCGCGCTCAGCAGCTTCATAGGGATTAGCAAACTGTTCATTATATTCAGCTTCGAGTGCAGCGGCACGCCCTGCTTTATCTTCTGCCTGATCAATTTCTTTACGAAATAAAATTTCGACGGCACCTTTCGCTCCCATCACGGCTATTTCTGCTGTTATCCAGGCAACATTATAATCACCGCGTATATGCTTGGAATTCATCACATCATAAGCTCCGCCATAAGCTTTTCTCGTAATAACAGTAACTTTAGGAACCGTTGCCTCACAAAATGCGTATAATAATTTAGCACCACTGCGAATAATTCCGCGCCATTCCTGGTCTGTGCCGGGCAAAAATCCGGGAACATCTTCAAACACCACAAGAGGAATATTAAAAGCATCGCAAAATCGAACGAATCGCGCACCTTTAATACTGCTGTTTATATCTAAAACTCCCGCCATTGATGCCGGCTGATTCGCCACAATGCCGACGGGCATTCCATTCAATGTTGAAAAACCAACAACGATATTAGTAGCGTAATCGGCATGAACTTCAAAAAAATCACGCTCGTCCACCACTTCCATAATCACGTCTTTAATATCATACGGTTGATTCGGATTAGCCGGAATAATAGAATCTAAGCGAGTGCAAAGACGATCGGGTTTATCAGCTGTCGGTATTTTCGGTAATGGTGATTTATTACTGGATGGCAAAAATTCTACCAGTCGGCGCACCATTTGTAAACATTCTATTTCATTTTCCGCGGAAAAATGCGAAACACCGGATTTTGACGAATGAGTATCGGCACCGCCAAGTTCTTCAAATGTCACCTCTTCATGGGTGACAGTTTTCACAACATTCGGACCTGTGACAAACATATATGAAGAATTTTTTACCATAAATACAAAGTCTGTAATTGCGGGCGAATAGACGGCACCTCCGGCACATGGACCTAAAATAACAGAAATTTGAGGGATAACACCGCTTGCTAATGTATTTCGCAAAAATATATCGGCATAACCTCCGAGCGATACTACGCCTTCTTGAATACGTGCGCCACCGGAATCGTTTAACCCAATAATCGGTGCACCTATTTTCATTGCCAAATCCATGATTTTACATATTTTTTCGGCATGTACCTCCGATAATGAACCGCCAAAGACAGTAAAATCTTGTGAAAATACACAGACAATTTTTCCGTTTATTGTTCCGGTGCCTGTGACAACACCATCGCCGAGTGGACGATTTTTATCTAAGCCGAATTTATTGGAACGATGACGCGCAAACATATCCAATTCTTCAAAACTGCCTTCATCAAGTAATAAATCCAAGCGTTCACGCGCTGTTAATTTTCCTTTTTTATGCTGATCTGCAATACGTTTTTCGCCACCGCCAAGCATTGCTTCTTTGCGGAGTTTTTCTAATTGTTCAATAC
>JAYRWZ010000002.1:0-1838 GCA_041917875.1 Chloroflexota bacterium
ACAACCCTTCAGCTACCACTGATGGTCTGGTTAGCTCGTTCACCATATTTAGTAAATGATGATGAATTTATTGAAAACACTTACTCACATTCTGGATTTAAAACATTTATGTCCTTTATGGGAGATGGTCAATTAGTGACTTGGAACAGGTTGCAAACATTCGACTTAGATATAAAATACACCTATACTCTAAACGAAAAATGGAATTTAGGTGTCGCGTACTTATTTGAATTTATCCATTCGAGCCAACCAAGAAATCTACTTTCCTACCGTCAGTCAATTAATTTCAATGCAAATTTTCGCTTTTAAAATGAAATCGATAAAACAAATACTAACATTCACCTTACTCTCATTTGCCATCGTGGGATGTGAGAAAATGTTTATTGAACCACCCGCAAACAATCCCGAATCCATTTTTGAAAATCTTTGGACTACCTTTAATGAAGAATATGCTCCCTTCGAAGAAAGACATGTAGATTGGAAAGCCGAATATAATACGTATCGCCCTATGGTTAACTCAACCACAACAGATGCAGAACTTTTTTCGATACTGTCCCAGATGCTTGGCAAACTTGATGATGGGCATGTGAGTCTTACGGCTCCGGGTAGAGATGTATTTTATGCAAATAAAATCAGAAATGAACTCATCGATGATGAATTGTTCAGCATTCCTGTGGTGAAAACTTATCTGGAGACAGGATACAAAGAAGGAGAAGAGCATAGCTATATCTATGGTAAAATAAAGAATGAAAATGTAGCCTACATTTATTTTGATTATGTAGCCGAAAACTTTTTCAATCTGAAGGATTTTCTGAACGAATATAGCACTGTGAATGGCTATATCATTGATATGCGGCACAATCAAGGAGGTGATTTTACATACTGCTTTTCGGAAATAGGTAGATTAACAGATCAATCACATTATGTTTTCCGAAGTAAAACAAAAAATGGTAAAGGCCCAAATGATTACACCGATTGGTATGAATGGTCTATTCAACCTAAAGGCGCATATATCGATAAGCCCATAATAGTACTTATTGACAGATATACGATTAGTGCTGGCGAACGTACCGTGATGGCATTTAATACCTTGCCCAATGTTACACTAATGGGTGACACAACTAATGGTGCGCACGGAACTATGATAGGAAGGGAATTGGCGAATGGTTGGTTTTACTCTCTTGTGCCTCAAAAGACAGAATTGTCTGACGGTAAATCATACGAAGGCATAGGAATAGCGCCTGATGTCTACAGCAAAAATTTGCTTTCTGAGATCACTACTGGAATTGATAAAACATTGCAAACTGCCATTGATAATTTGAAATAATACTTGTTCAACCATCTATAATAGTGAGAAATAAAACAACAAACCGCTAACACGGGTTTGGCAAAAGTGGCGGTTCAGTGCTCCGCAGACACATTTGTGGTTAATCAAACATTGGTTCTCCGCATCAACATTTGTGGTGAAAATCGCCACCTTCGCCAAGCCCGAAACCGTTAGGCAACATTGCTCGCGCAGACACATCAGGACTATAATATGAAATCCCATTATCAGCTCATCTCTGTGGTTTCGGTATTGTTAGGATTAGCAAACCAAGCATGTGATCCACTTTATATTGCTAGAATAAAGAATAACACATCGTCAAAATATGAGATCGAAATCAAGTTGGACAAAGAGCACATTAGGAAGAGTGTAGCTGCAAATCCTAATCTATACCCTGATTTGACTGAAGTATATCGACAAGTTGACAGTGTAATCTATACTGACACCGTCAATTTCATTTATAGATTCATATTGGACCCCGATTCATCCTATGTTGTTGATGGTGGGATGGGTG
>JAYRWZ010000003.1:0-1982 GCA_041917875.1 Chloroflexota bacterium
TAGTTTTAGAACACTTGTCATCAGATATGAAAAAAAATCAGTAAACCATCTTGCTTTTTGGCATTTAGCCTGTGCTATTATTCTCTTAAAGAATCTTTAAACAAGTTCAATTATAGAATTCGGAATTTTAGGCTGAATATAATTAACAAATAATGAATCTGCTGCAATAAATGTTGTTGTACTACTTTGATAATCTGTGTATCTGTTATATGACAAAGCATTGTTAATTGCATTCAGTGTTAAGAGAAAAAGAAGTAGTATAAAAAGTTTGTTTTTCATTGTTTTATTTTTTATTGTTTTGTGAATTGTCGGTTCCTTGTGCTTTTTTTTCTATGTCTTGACGTATTACGTCGTTAACTTTTAATGAACCTGCCTCGATTTCCTTTTGCAATGATTTATTTAAGTTACTATGATCAATTTCTTGTTTGTTGGTCGAAGATTCTTTAGAAACAGCATGATTGAGTTCGTCGAGTAAAATAAGTGGAGCCATGGTAAAAGGTGCTACAGATGTACTATTCTCTAAATGTATGCTTTGCATAATTTCGGATTCGATAATAACATCCGCTGAATTTTTTGAAGAACCACGTAATGTTAGTCCATTAGCTGTAAAGTTGTTGATCCACTCTGTTTCAATCGAGTTTTTTCTACCGACATTTGAAGGCGTATTTGTAGTAACAGATTCTCTATCGCCCGATAGGAAGTTAAGAAACACCTTCGATTCTTTTCCTTCAGCAGCATTAAGTATGGAGTTTACAGTTGGACTATTCCAGCTACGTAACTCTTGAAGTGTTGCCGTCAATTGAGCTTTTTGTTCTGTCGTTAAGTTCATAGGAATAATGACGTTGCCATTAGGATCTACTGCGTTTATAGGATTATTCCCACAATAATGATACGGTGTAAGTTTTCTGTATTTTTCCCACAGCGGATCGGTGCTTAGAAATCTGCCTGTTTCCGATTCATATTTGCGAACCCCGAAGTCACCGAGATCACTTTCGGCATCTTTCTCCTTGCCAATATACGAAAGTCTGTCGGAATTTTGCTGTCCGCCGCCCGAGTTAAGGACAGTTCCGAAGGGTTCATAGTTAGTCCAATCATAGAGCGCTCCCTCCGCCGAGAGGACGACTCTTGTACTTCCCAAATTGTCTTGTATGCGATAGCGTTTGTCGCCATTGGGTAAAAGAGAAAGAAAGGGCACATCTCCCGCGCCGTGGATAAGATATTCGGAAGCAACCCAAAACACTTCATGAGTGTTGCCACAATTGTAGGGGGTGAGATTGGAAATTTGCCTTCCTTCATAGACCGCATGTTGCCTTTGTCCGCCATCGAGCAAATAATATGTCCATGGGAGCGCATAATGCCAATGATTGCTAAGTTCGTCGGGGAGATATGCACCCATTTCGGCCAAAAAGGGATGGGACAGTAACCTTTTTCTTTCACGTTCCCCGCCGCCGCCATAACGATATTCCCATTGAATATTGTTCCAAGAGGGATTATTGGCAAAGCATGTATCGTTAATTTGGTCTGAGAAACTTTGAGAAAAAGTATAATTGCGTGTCAGTCCGGCATAATTGTAGGCGAATTCTTCGCGTTTTTGGACAAAGAAATTATTGCTTGAATTTACGGGTTTGACCTTTGTTCTGGTGATAACCGCGCCGTCATTGTTATAGGTATATTACTTATCAGTTATATAAATGTGGTCATCTTTATTCTTTGTGTTAAAATCTTCCACACTTTTCTTAAATGTATCCGACAGCGGGTTGTTCTCTAAAGTAGTAAGAATTTTTCTTGTCCTTAATAATTGTAGAAAACTATTTGGAAGCTCGACTATCTTGTTGTATGATAAATCCAATGTTCGAAGTAGGTATAATTTGGAAAAAGTAGAATTTAATGTTGAGATAAAATTTTTTCCTAAAATAAGTTCACGAATAGATGAATTTTCATCATCAAATTGAGGAAAATTATACAAATGACAATTAATAATA
>JAYRWZ010000004.1:0-3494 GCA_041917875.1 Chloroflexota bacterium
TAATGTTTTTGACGTACTCTGTGAATTATGCAGCATGTATGTTGCATAATTCATTGCGTCACTGCAACTAAATCCCGATACGGAACACCTGTGAATTTTTCTTCGGTATAATATAAAAAATCATCCGTTGGCATACCCCATTGACTGACACAATAATAACGGTCTTTGTCCGACCTGTTTGACATACCGCCATGAATTACTTTGGGGTGAACTGCAATGATATCTCCTTGATTACATTCAGGATATTCAAGCATATCGTATGAATATTGTGCAGATAATTGTTGATGTGCTTGTTCATCTTCACAATGATGTGAACCAGTAACAAACCCCAAACCTCCATTATTGGCATTGCCATCGGTGAGACAAACAATAAGACGTAGAAAATCTGATGTAAAGGGACAAATATACTTATTGGGAAAATCTCGGTGCAAACCCGACCGAGGTCCATAATGAGCCGATTTTATCGTAATATTGGAAAAGTGATAGACAGGATTATCCGTGCCGAGTAATACATTGGTGATATGTACAATAGAAGGGTGAATCAAAATCTGTATGATTTCGGGAAAATACTCACAAATATCGCCAATGATATACAACATATCTTTACAAAGGGATGCATCAATTCCATCACGTTGAGCATCAGATAATTCATGAATAAATACATGAGAATTACGCTGTTTTTCTGAGAGAGTACCAACAGAATGTTCAAAATCTTGTATTTTTTCAAGAACTTCTTTGCAAAGAAGTTGCGGTATTGCTTGTTTGAGCACAGCAAAACCTTTCGTATCATATTCGCATTTGAATAATTCTTTATTTGTCATAATCATTGTGCCTTATAAGAGAGCATTGCATCAAGGGACGATATATACTCAAACAAAAGTGGTTTTAATTTTCAAGATACGTTTACATCGTTGAAAATCATACAAATCAATCATGTACACCTTCAAAATCACTTTAATCCTAGTATATATTGATCAGCGTATGTTAAATGGCTTTTTCTTTTTTCATTATCCATAGAATCGAAGCTGCGGACAAGCATAGATAATCGAGGATTTTTTAAAAAGAAGTCACGATGTGTATGAAGAAATCGCCAAAATAATCCATCCCAAACTTTTTGCCATTCACCTTTAGGATAATTACTCATTTTCATCAAATAATTACTTCCGCTTATATACGGTTTGGTGGACATAATGCCACCGTCGGCAAATTGACTCATACCATATACATTCGGCACCATAGCCCAATCATACGCATCAATGAACATTTCCATAAACCACAAATAGACCTCGTCGGGATCAAATTCACAAAGCAACATAAAATTACCAATCACCATAAGTCGCTCAATATGATGACAATAGCCTGTTTTAAGAATTTTTTTTATTGTAATATCTACAGGATAAATACCCGTCGTTCCATTCCAAAACGAAGCGGGGATTTTACGTGAAAATTTCCAGAAGTTTTTAGTCCGTTCTTCTCTGCCGCGCTGCTCATATACACCACGAATAAATTCGCGCCATCCAATAATTTGACGAACAAAACCTTCAAGAGAGTTTAAGGGAATTTCATGCTCTTCAGCATACGACAATGTACGTTCCACGATATACTGCGGAGTCAATAACCCGACATTGAGCATCGGAGTTAACACACTGTGATGCAAAAAATATTCTTTTTCAACGATGGCATCTTCATAAATCCCAAAGTCATGAAAACGCTCCGATAAAAAGCACTCAAACCATGCTCTTGCTTCAGAAAATGTACTCGGATAGTATATCCCTTGCCCACAATATCCATAATGATGTCGGAAGTTTTCGTTGACATACTGCTCCGCTTCTGCATAGTACTTATTTTGTGGAGGAAATTGTACAATCGGAGCCAATCTTTTTTTAGGATATTTTTCTCTATTATCAGCATCAAAACTCCATTTACCGCCGACAGGTGTACCATCGTCATCAACAAGTATATTGAGTCTTTTTCTTTGCTGTATATAAAAATCTGTTTGAAAATATTTCTTTTTCTTTGGGGAAAAATACGAAGTATTATCTTCTTCGGTATTCAAAAACAACGGAGACTGATATTTATGTAACTTTAGATTGTATTTTTCGGCACAACTTTGCAATCTACGCTCTAACCAATCATCAACTGTTACCACATAATGAATATCAGTATAATTATTTTCTTTCATATATCTGATAAATTTTCGGCAATCAGCACGTTCATCATGTGCTTCTATATAATGAACAGTATGTGACAGCGCCTGCAAATATTCCTTGTAAAAATTCATTGACGCACGATGAAAAGAAATTTTCTGCTTGTGAAAACGGTACTGTAAAAAGTATAGATGCTCTTCGATTACAAAAATGTCTCTCCCTTTTGCACAAGCCGGATTCAGCTCAAACAGTTGATGCGGGAATACTAATGTTGCTGATTTCATGGTCTGTTCATCCTGCATTTATCGCTGCAATACTTAACTTCATGCCATACTTTTTCCCATTTTTTTCTCCAAGCAAACGATCTGCCGCATGTAACACATATTTTTGTCGGTAAATCAGATTTTTTTTTCATAAATCACGCTGTTGTTGCACAATGTTTCCCCCAAAAATGACGAATAGCAGCAATCGGCATCAAAAAATTTCCGTATTTCACTTCCCTCGTCATTGCTGTTTACCATATTGATGTAATATGTGATAAACATTTCAATTCATGCTGTATCATGTTGTTGTTGCAATTACAGAACTCTTTTTAGTTCAATAATAAAGGTAGTTCCTTTGCCGGGTATTGTTTCTTTTACGTATATTTTACCATTGTGATATTGTTCAATAATTCTTTTCGATAATGATAATCCCAGCCCCCATCCGCGTTTTTTGGTTGTGAAACCCGGGTCAAATATTTGTCTTTTTATTTGCTTTGACATTCCTTTTCCATTATCGCTCACACTAATGATAATTTTCCCGCGCGAAGCAGATTTAAGTGCAATCGTAATTTCACCATTTTTTGATTCAATCGCTTGCACTGCATTCTTTAATAAATTTTCGATTACCCATTCAAAAAGTTCACGATTAACAGAAACAATGAAGCCGGTGGCAATTTCTCTTTTCAGCACTACTTTTTTTCCAAGATGGGGCACTCGTCGTTCAAAGTATATGCAGACATTTTCGATGATATTTCCTATGTCATCGTGATGTTTTTCCGGGTCATTTCCAATTTTGGAGAAACGATTGGCAATAGTATTTAAGCGTTCAACATCATGCTCCATTTCTTGTAATGTTTCTTCCACCGAACTTGGGTCATCGGCATTAAGTCGCATAATTTCAATCCAAGCCAAAATACTCGACAATGGTGTACCTAATTGATGCGCAGCTTCTTTTGCCATACCAACCCATATATTGGATTCTTCATTGCGTCGTACATAACTAAAAGCAATGTAGCCGATAATGACAAAAGCACCGACAATCACAATTTCTACATACGGTAAAAGCTGTAATTTTCGTATTAAA
>JAYRWZ010000005.1:0-2931 GCA_041917875.1 Chloroflexota bacterium
ATCGTTTGTGCTTTCCCAATAAAACGAACCGCTTTGACAATAATCAACGGTAGAACATTCCGCTTGAGAAGTATAACCGCGATAGATTTGTTTACCGCGAGGATAGCAGGGGATAGTAAAAAACTTCTTTAAATATTTAGTCTCGCCGGTTCTTGTAAGTATTGTTTTTTGATATGATTCAAGTGTTGAATAATTGGTATATTCTTCCAAGGTTACACTTGGTAATTTTTCTGTTGTGAACTCATCAATAACCGAGACAATTCCATTATCATATCTGTAACCACGAATTATCCAATGGAATTGTTTTTGCTTTTCTGTGACATAACAACAGTTATTTCTTATTACCAAACCGACTTCCAATGGCAAATCAATGAAATTATAATTATATTCTCCGACTTTTACTAAATATCCATCAGAATCAGAAAAAAGGTACACTCGACAAATTTTTCTCTTTTCCCCGAGCACTTTCACTGCAAATGCCACATCCGGAATACCGTCACCGGAAAAATCACCGGCATCCCAACTCCAGATTCTGTATTGGGCACCTTGCGGTAACTCTTTTTTTATATCATTTATCAATTCAACATCAAAGTATGCTGATAATTTTAATGAAAACTCCTCAAAAGTCATTCCTGATTGCGCTGAGCATAAGAAGGAAGCTGTCATACAAAGGATGACATGAAGCACAAATTTAATAATGCGTAAATACGATTGTTTTATCATCATTGATTATGCGTATTTTTCTTTTATAAATTGTAATATTTCTTGATAATCACCATTAAAGCGTGCGCCAAATTGAGAGACTATTTTTGATGCAGCATACGAACCCAAATGCCCTGCGAATTGTGGTGAATAGTTATGAGTTATTCCATAAAGAAAACCAGCTGCATACATGTCTCCGGCACCAGTTGTATCTATGGCATGAGTGTCAAAAGTTGAAATAGCTACTGTTTGGTTATTGTAACGGATGAGAGAACCTTCAGCACCACGTGTATAAGCTACATTAGGAACAATTTCACATAATCTTTGAAATGCTGCATGGGGATTATCGGTGTTGGTAAAACTACACCCTTCCGTTTCATTGCAAAAAATTAGATCCGCTGCTGATACTGCTTCGGTTAACTGCTCTCTAAAAACATTCACAACAAAAGTGTCTGAAAATGTCACTGCAATTTTCGTATTATGTTTTTTTGCAAATGAAATGGCTTCCTGAATGGCATGCGCTCCCTTTGGTTCACTAAATTTATACCCCTCAATGTAAAGCCATTCTGAATCTGCTACTGTCTGTTCATTAATATGTTCTGTGCCAAAATCTTCATTGATTCCTAAACATGTTAATTGTGTTCTTTCGGCATCAGGCGTGATAAGTATTAAACATGTTCCTGTCATTTTTTCAGGTATAATTTCGGATATCAATTCAATATTTAGATTATTGAATTCTTGCGCATAAAAATTACCCCAGTTATCATTACCAAGCACGGTTTTGAATGATGCACGTCCACCAAATCCGGCGAAGGCAATAATCGAATTGGCAGCAGAACCACCACTGCTTCGATGCGGAACCCCTCCTTGTAATTGTCGAAAATATTGTTCTTGTTCATCCGCTGTGACTAAAGTCATAGTTCCCTTTTTTATGCCGAAATGTTCAAAATCACTTTCACTTACTTGAAATTGAACATCAACTAATCCGTTACCTAATCCACAAAGCTGTAATCTTTTCATAATATTAATGTTTACGATAGTGCAATAATTTTTTCACAAAGTTCTCCATAAGAAATACCGACGGCTTGTGCAGCCATCGGTACTAAACTTGTTTCTGTAAATCCTGGTATTGTATTGACTTCCAAACACCAAGGTACGCCCTCTTCGTCAAGTCTGAAATCAATTCTGCTATATGCGGAGCACCCGACAATTCTATGGGCTGTCACTGCTAAATTTTGCAGAAAATCTCTTTCATCATTTGTGATATCGGCAGGACAAAAATATTGAGTGTTTCCTTTGGTATATTTGTTTTGATAATCATACCAACCTTGCTCAGGAACAATTTCTATGACAGGAAATGCTTGGTCACCAAGTACTGCGACAGTAACTTCTCTTCCTGGAATGTAGCGTTCAATTAAAATTGTCGAGTCGTATTGTGATGCAAGTTGAACAGCATTGATCGCATGATCAACATCATTATCCACAATGGACAACCCCACTGATGAACCATTCGAGTTGGGCTTTATGACAATAGAGCCACCCAAATCATTCATGATATGTTCAATTCTTTCATAGTCATTGAACTGATGCGGATACATAACTGACCATTCAGGAGATTGCACTCCGGCTGCTGATAGAATTAATTTCGTGCGAACCTTGTCCATAGCCAATGCACTTGCCAACACTTTGCTGCCGGCATAACGCACACCTCGTGCCTCAAGTAATGCTTGCATCACACCGTCTTCACCATATCTTCCGTGTAGTAAAGAAAATGCAATATCAATATCATCGAATGCCGGTGATTGCACTGCTTCCAATAAAATACGCGGCGCAAGATTTAAATAATCATCAGACACCGTTTCGTTTGCTGATTGTGTTATATCGGTTGTCTGAATTACGCAATTGAGCCCTAATGACGGATCAATAAAACTAACGGTATGTCCTCGTTCAATTAGGGCTTTACCAACAGCCCTCCCACTTGCAAAGGAAACATTTCTTTCTGTTGATATTCCACCCAATAAAACAGCTATATTCATGAGATTATCCTTGTTTTCTTATGTATTATTATTAACTTTCCCAATATGTATATCCGTATAAACCGGAGCGATAAATATTTAAGAACTCTTTTCCTTCCAAGACTGATAAGCGTCCTTCTTTGACAGAGTTACTAACCCAGCTTTCCATAGTGCGAACCAATTTTTTTGCATCATATTGTACATAATCCAATAC
>JAYRWZ010000006.1:0-3134 GCA_041917875.1 Chloroflexota bacterium
ATAAACTGAATGTCATCAACTGTGCGCCATCGGAGGGCACTTTATCGCCCTCGCTGATCACACCTTGAAAACTAATCTGACGTGGAGTGAGCACTTGTTGCTGTGAAACACTCTCGCTTATCGAACAAAACATTAAGCCGCTTGCCACAACAACCGACATCAACTGAGTACGTAAGGACATAGATGACCTCATGAAGTAAATGAAACTAAAAAAATTTTAATTCTATGATAAATAAAAACTTATAAACACAACGCCGTCAATAATCCGACACAATATCAAAGGTATGCACAAATCATACCATTATTGAAGATGGTGTATGCGCGCAAAACCTATGATAAAGCACACAACAAATCTATTGCGGCAATATACGCAGATTTATCACAATATCCACCATATATTTACATAACAAGCATGCAAGATACAAAGAAATGAGGACTATGACAAACCCGAAGACAGAATGACTATGAGCATAAATGAAGCTTCAAAAACCGTCAATTCACAATTATCAGGATTGATAGATAGACAGGGGAATCAATTAATGACGAGGTAGAAATACATCCGGCACTTCCTCGATTCTACGAAAGTTGTTTTCGAAAATGAAACGAAACCGACAATTAGGACTATATCGGGGACAAAAAGGTTTTGATGACTTCTGTGACTCATATCTTTACATCAATCATGAAAATATCTGCAATCTCTTTCGCCCTGTTATACTCATTGATCTTCAACCTGCAAAAAGAATTTTGTCAAGCGAAACTTTGCTTCTTTAATTTTCTTAAACGTAAAAATATATACACTTTCGCTTTCAAGTTCATCATTGTTATTCAGTACATTGATTTGAATTCCACAATTAGTTTCATCGCCTCTGTTGAATTCTATAACTTCATACTTGTTTTTACCACCATCAGGTAGAAAAAGCATTGCTTTGCGCCACAGACTAAGCTGGAGTTTTAGTCTTTTTTTTATTTCTAAACAGTGTATCTACATCAGTGCCGGATCCTTCTACCGGAAAAAGTGAGTGATTAACTATCTACTAAATATTACCTATATAAAATTCATTCACAATTTTCCTTGGAGTTTGTGAATACATGGCACAATTCACAATAAAAAAAATCAACAATATACATCTGCTGTTCTTCATCGTCTATCTGAACCTTTCTGTTTTTCTGTATGATTTGTATAATACATTGGCGGGCATCATTTTTTCACTTTTACCTACCAATTGAAATAAAAAACCAGTAGCACTTTCAAACCTGCACAATATTGATAAGAAATACATACCGGAATTAACGTGATTTTGAGGATGTACATGATTGATTACCATTATTTTTAATGATGTAAACATATTCCGACAATTAGAAGATCTTTTGTTTGAGCATCCCCACCGTTCAATGAGCAAGACTAAAAGGCACATATTTTCATGGTATTTGATAATCTTTATACAACAAAGGTCATCCCGCTTTGCGAAATGACCTTTAGAGAAAAATTAAACTGTGGATTTATTTTACAATAGTAAGTACGGAATGATAAAGACCGGAAGAAGTACGTATATGTACCGCATAGACGCCATTAGCTAATGAGGAAGAAGACAATGTCGCCGAAGAAAGTGAATTATAGGATTTTTCAATTACAGTATTTCCAGCAATATCCATTATGGTTACATTGTGAATAATACCATCAGCCACCGATATTGTCACATTATCATTAGCCGGATTTGGATATATATTCACCGATGAACTATATCTATAATTTTCTTCATTTACAGACGTAAGTATCGTTTGTAAAGCATAAAAATACGCATCAATTTTTCCGTATCCCCATGTATTATTCGGTAAATTTTCGCCTGTGCGTTCATCTTTACGTGACCATTCTTTTATAATATCGGAGACTTGCTCAAAAGTCAAATCGGGTCGGGCTTGCAACATAAGAGCCACCGTTCCCGCCACATGCGGCGTTGCCATACTTGTACCTTCAATGCCATAATACATACCATCCGGAGAAATACGATTTAACTTATCATCTTGCTCCATATCGGATGATGCGGCTGCAAAAATCACTTCGCCCGGTGCTGTGAGTAAAGGTGCGATGCGTCCGTCACGTGTTGGACCTTTGCTGCTGAATGTAGAAATCACCCCTAAAGAAAGATTATTGCCGCTTTGTTTTCCACTTTTGCTATCCCATTCATTTTTTGTGACATAAGAACCAACACTCACAAGTTTTTTTGCCGAAGCTGGTGAGCCTATTGTCATATCGGTATTGCCGGTGAATACGCGAAAATTCGCCGGCAGACTTTGAGGCACCGGAATGCCCGCCCACATATCAATTTGTCCGGCTGATTTTGTTGTAAAACGATATGCCCACACATAACTATCAATCCCAATATTTTCATCACCATTATTGGAAATACGGATAAAAATATTATCATCGCCATTATTGGGGTCGTTTACTGTTGTAGCGGAAATATATCCGATAATATTATTATTAGCACTTAAGGATTTATTATCGATTGCATCGCCGATGGCAAATCCTATGCTGCCGACTTTAGTGAAAGCCCCTGCAGAATATGCTTCAATATACATAGAGTCAATAGAACCGCCTTTTGACCAAATGTCCGCTGCTGTCACAAAAATATTGGGAATATCAGGACAAAAATTTTCAAAAACCTCACAGACATTTATCGGCGAGATATACACACCTATATTTTCACCTGTTTGATATGATGTTCCGGCATGAATAGGTAATGTTCCTTCATTTCCCGCCGCCGCAATAATCAATTTACCCGGTTGTACCAATTCGGAAAGAGCAATTTCTAATGCGGAAGTGCCATCATGAGGACCAAGAACAGAGCCAAGACTTAAATTGATAACAGCCGGTTTTCCTAATTCTTGCGCTTTTTCAAAAATGTATGCGCAACCCGCAATAATATCGGCATCGGCAAACGTTGATTTTGCATCATCACGCACCCCTTTGACAATAATCATATCGGCTTCAGGCGCAATGCCTTTCATTTCTGCTTTGCCGCGACCATTACCCGCCGCAGTGCCCGCCACATGGGTGCCGTGTCCGTCCATATCTTTTTCTTGAATGCCACCTTTGTCAATATCGGCTTTGCTGTATTCTGTTCCCCAAGGAT
>JAYRWZ010000007.1:0-7915 GCA_041917875.1 Chloroflexota bacterium
GAGCGGTTTATGTCTATCCTCATTGAGCATTATGCCGGTAATTTCCCATTCTGGTTAGCACCCGTACAGATTAGTGTTTTGCCTATTACCGACGCATTAAACGATATTGCCTCAGCTTTGGCAGAACGTCTAAAATCATTGAACTACCGCGTTCATTTTGACGGACGGTCTGAAAAAGTTCAAAGAAAAATTGCAGAAAGTGAACAAAAGAAAATACCTTATTGTTTAATTATCGGTAAACGTGAAGCAGAAAATGGGCAAGTGGCTCTCAGAAAACATGGCGAAGGAGACAAAGGAGCAATGGCAATACAAGAAGTATTGGAAATGTTTGCAAGAGAATCACAAGTGTAATATGTACTGCATATTGTTCTTTATACAAAAAAGCAGATGATGTTTTGTCATCTGCTTTTATTATTTAACGTAGATTTTCGATTTCAATAAATGTAGGTTCCCACGATTGTCCATCACACGGGATATATGAATTGGACACATGTTCATCAAGCGGGCGACACAATTGTCCCGACGGTTCAAAGTGCTTACAACTTCCGCATAATGTAGAATATTGCATCTCATCCACTCGGTTATGAAAATGTTCCCATTGCCGATATGCCGGATAAAATGTCAATCCCATGATGATCATAAAAAGGAGAAACCAATGATCGTATAAATAAAAATATTGTACTATTCCCCAGCAGAGTAATGTCAGGAGAAAAAGACGGACTAATGCACCAAACACAATTGTACCCGTGGTAATATGGGGCACTATATTGTCATTTGAGTCATCTTTTAGATTCGTAAATCGGTAAAGGACTATATCTAAAAGGCGATCAATCATTGGACTTTTCTTTCTTTGGCTCTAAGGCGTTTGTACATTGAGCAATAATATCTTCGAGATGTGCTTTGTTGATACCTGAAGATTTTTTCAATCCTTTTTTTGCTGTTTCGCGAATTATCTGACAATCTTGACGTGCTAAGGCAACTGCGTCACGATTATATTTTTCTTTTTCTGCCAAAATGGAGCAAATAATATCTGTGTATGTTCTTTGAACATCACGTTTGTAACTCTGATTATCATTAGACTTTGGATTTTCTTCCCACACTGCGTTGCGCACCGTTTCGAAAAGCTCTTGTTGAGTAAACGGAGCAACCGTGCGTAATTCATTATCGCGAATTCTTTGTAATACCAATGAGTTAAATAAACGATATAAGGGAGAAGTCATAATATTTTTCACCGCATCATGCACACCGAAATCCAATCTGTCGCGGCGACTATCCTCACCGTCGGACAATCTGTTAATGCCTAATTGTTGAAGTAAACTCGGTGAAAAAGACAAAGCATCTGTTGTTAGATAATTTTTTATGAGAAATTCAAGAGCATTACGCTGTTCTTGAGGGGGAACGGGAATAAAAGGAGCAACTTCATTTGCGTCACCGGCATGATTACGATGCGTATAAAGTCCGCCGATATATTTGGAAATAACAGCAACTCCTTGAGAATATTGACCTAATGCTCGGCTAAACATTACACGCACACGGTTGAAGTTTTCGCCTTTGTTTATTGCTTTTTGCGGCAATGCTGCTAATATTTCTTTAGACATCGCAATTCTTTCGGCAAAATATTCTATGGGATTGCTGCCATAATCAAAAAGATTACATAAAGGATCAACACCTGCAACGGAATTTCCAAAACAATCTTCGTCAGTGCCATAACGTAATTCAGGACGAGTATTTTTTGCTGCTATTGATTGCAACATTTCACTTTCTGATGTGAAGGATTTTGCATCATACGGTTTATAGGCATATTCAATTGCCCAATAATCATAAGGACCTAATTCTGTATGGTAAAACTCACCTTGGGGTATATTTTTCGGTGATAAATTAACAGGCTGATAATCCATCACACTACCTGAAAGTCCTTTTTTGCGCGTTATGGTACTGTCATGCAACTCCGCAATACTGTTAATTGCACTTGCCTTAAAATTATGGCGAAGTCCTAAAGTGTGTCCCACTTCATGTGCTACCAAGGAAATTACATATTCTTTGATATATCGCTGCTTCATTTCGGGTGCATCCAATAAGCCGCGAGCAAAAAGCACATCTTGACCAAAAGCCATATCAGAAACGGCATGGTCAGCATAGCGACACTCTCTGTCATTATGTTGATGTCCCACTCCGGGTTCAATCGCAAAATCGAAGGAGCGACTCATAGAACGAATAAAATCTGCACTTATGCGGATATCTGCATCGTAAATTTGTCCAGTAAAAGGATTTGCACGGCTTGGACCAACCGCATAACCGCCACCCGGCTGAATTATCCAGCGCACAACATTGTAGCGTACATCCGCCGGATCCCAGTCGGCTGTGTCAGGGCGTTGTTTGGCTATTATTGCATTTTTGAAACCTATTCTTTCAAATGCGGGTTGCCACATTTCAATACCACGTTTTACATATTCACGAAGCTCTAAAGGAATACTATTGTCCATCCAGAACACGATGGGGTTTTTGGGTTCGGAGACCGCTAATTCAGGATTAGCTTTTTCTAAATGCCAACGTTCAACATAATGTTTTGCCGGAGTTTCATCATACAGTGAATTGTAATCTCTGTACATTGTCGTAAAATGACCTACTCTGTCGTCTGCATTACGCGGTTTGTAGCCGGTTTCAGGTAATGTCGATAAGCTGAAATGATAACGATGAATCATACTTCGGCTGTCAGGTAGGGTAGATGCGCCCTCCGGTTTGCTAGCCTTAAAATGCAAAGCAAGCTCAATTTCTGTATTCAAAGGGAATGATTTGGCTTCAACAATATAGCTTTCAGCTTTATCGAATGAGAATGTTTTTTTCATCATACTCATTGTGTTTACCACATTGGCAAAATCCTGTAAAAACACAACGCCTGCATCGATGAGCCAAGCGCCTGTGCCGGTTTCGGCTTCAGAAAGCAATGGAGCACTTGCCATTAATGAAGCAGAAAAACTGTTTTCGATAGCGCGAGAAATAGGATTAAGAGTATCGGCACGAAAATCCACATTTTTCATGATAAATTGAAGCTTTTTTCCAATTTTTTCAATACGAAAGACATAGTTGCCAAGCAGCGCACCGGCATCAAAAAAAGCAGCATCACCGGTTTGTCTTGTCACATTTACCATGTAATTCTTATTGAGCTGCTTAGGAGAAATCGCCAGATAGAATTTATTCTCTTCTTCATTGTAATAAACAGGAAACAAACCGTCAATTTTACGAAAATCTTTAATTAAGTCCGCAAAAGGTTTTTCTTTCGGACTTTTGGACGGGGTAATTTCCTTGTCTTGGCTCTGTGCCACACATAAGGAAACAAAGATAACTATCAGAAAAGAGACAGTAAAAATGCGCATAACTATTCGTCTTAAAGAGTTTTACATGTGCAAAGGAAACGGATGTCACAAAGAAACATTGTTCGCAAATCAATTTTACCGAGGGTGTTTCGTCCAGCATAAAATTAACGGTTAAGACTTACCTTAATCACTTTTATGTTCTTCATTCATTTCGGAGTTACATCTATGTCACACACATTGCCGGTATTGCCTTATGCGTACAATGCTTTAGAACCGCATATTGACGAACTTACGATGGAAACCCATCATAGCAAACATCATCAAGCGTACGTGAATAATCTTAATGCGGCCCTAGCCGGTACGGGATTGGAATCTACACCTCTTGAAGAGTTGTTGGCAACTATCTTAAGCCCGACCAGCCCCGTGCCTGCGGAAAAACGCACCGCCGTACGTAATAATGGCGGCGGGCATTGGAACCATTCTCTTCTATGGGAACTTATAGCACCGTCTGCTGCACCGACAGCACCCTCGCCTGCCTTATTAGCCAAAATTAATGAACAGTTCGGTACCTTCGCTGATTTCAAAGCACAATGGAAAGCCGCTTCATTAGGCATCTTCGGTTCAGGATGGGCATGGCTTATTGTCCAAAATGACGGCTCTTTGACCATATCAACAACACCCAATCAAGATAATCCGTTGATGCAAGGCGTACAAAGTACTATGCCCATTTTTGCTATGGATTATTGGGAACACGCTTACTATATTAAACACAGAAATCTACGTGGAGATTATGTGGATGCGTCTTGGAATTTCATAAATTGGGATGTCGTAAGCCAACGTTATGCTGATGCCATTGCTCCTTAAACCTTAATATTCTCACGACATCTATTTATTCTTAAGGCGGATATCATTCCGCCTTTCTTTTATTGCATGACGCTGCCGGTTTGCTCACCTCGGTAGCCATTGAGAAATTGTTGTACACCCATACGTGGTTTTCCTTCCAGTTGCAATTCCAATACTTCTATTGAAGTATCCGCACAACCAATATATAAGCGATTCTCATCAATACAATATGTACCTTGAGGAATTATTTTATCCGATAATTGACACTTAAATATTTTCATTGTCCCTGTCGGAAAATATGTCCACGCTGCGGGAATAGGGGAGACACCATGAATAAAATGAACTATTCTTACGGCAGATGCACTCCAATCAATACCGCATCTTTCGCGAAATATTTTTGGTGCCGGCGATGACAAATTATCATTTTGCTCCAATGAAATATAATTGCCCGAAAGTAATACACCCGTAGTGGCAACGGCAATCTCTGCCGCCATTGGCATCATTGCATTATATAATTCACCGTAGGTCATATCTTTAGCAATCGAAATTCTTTTCTGCAACAGTATATTGCCCGTATCAACAGTATCATTTAATAAAAATGTCGTCACGCCGGTTTCTATATCGCCATTGATGATTGACCACTGAATAGGGGCTGCACCACGATATTTTGGCAATAAACTTCCATGCACATTAAATGTACCCAGGCGTGCAAGTCCATATATTGATTTCGGCAATATCTTAAATGCTATCACACACATAATATCCGGTTCAAATGACTGTAATTCATCAAAAAATTCTGCACTTTTTAATGATAATGGTTGCAATACCGGTATATCAAGACCAAGTGCGGCTTTTTTCACTGCCGATGCAGTTAATTTCAAGCCCCTGCCTTGAGGTTTGTCGGGATTTGTCACCACTGCTTTTACACCGTATTCTCTATGGAGTGATTCCAATGCGGGAACTGCAAAATCCGGCGTTCCCATAAATATTATATTTGCCATAAACAAAAAAAATACCCCGATGAATTTACTTCATCGAGGTATGATACATGTAAAAAAATATTAACCAATTCTTTCAACCAAATCAACGATACGATTAGAATAACCAAATTCATTGTCATACCATCCCACAACCTTCACAAAATTATCATTTGCCATCGTGGATAATGAATCAAAAATACATGAATGAGTGTTACCTAATATATCGCTGCTTACTATCGGGTCGGTCGTATATTCCAAAATACCCTTCATCGAGCCGTTTGCCGCTTGCTTAAAGCACTCATTGATTTCTTCTTTCGTCGTCGGTTTGCTTAATGTAGCGGTAAAATCCGTAATCGAACCATCCGGCACCGGCACTCTCAATGCAAAACCATCTAATTTACCTTTCAATTCAGGCATCACTTCAGCAACCGCTTTAGCTGCACCCGTAGTTGTCGGAATAATATTCGCCGCTGCTGCGCGTGCTCTACGCAAATCTTTATGAGGCAAATCCAAAATATTCTGATCATTCGTGTAAGCATGCACGGTTGTCATATAACCACGCTCAAGACCAAAATTATCGTGAAGGATCTTCACCATTGGCGCAAGGCAATTTGTCGTGCATGAAGCATTCGACACGATCTGATCGCTATCCATCAAATCACTGTCATTCACTCCCAAAACCACGGTGCGATCTAAAGCATCCTTTGCCGGTGCCGTCAATACCACCTTCTTAGCGCCATTGACTATATGTTTATGCAATGATGCGCGGTCGGTGAATTTTCCCGTAGAATCTATCACAACATCTATTGCGCCCCAGCGTAACTCTTCGATTTGCTTGCTTGCCGAAATCGCAATCGGACTGCCGTTTACCACCAAGTTATTCCCATCAACCTCTACATCGCCCGCAAATTGCTTATGCACTGAATCGTATTTCAATAAATACGCTAAAGTTTTTGCATCGGTCAAATCATTGATGCCGACAATTTCAAAAGCCGCCCCGCGAGCCACCATACTACGAAACACCAAACGACCAATCCGTCCGAAACCATTAATTGCAACCTTGATTGCCATGTTCTTCCTTCTGTTTTTAACGTGAATAAAATTTGTTCTTATCGCTAATGCGAAATTAGACATTTACGACGAACTACCGGCATTCTTGATTTGAATCGTATTTTCGCAATAAAAACTCATACCATGACAATACTACTTTTTACATCAAATCAACACAAAAAGCAAGAGTTTCAAGCTCTTTTCCAACTCTATAGACCCGAAATTACCTTGACAACTCCCCGCGAGCTTGGCTTCACGCTCCCCAATGTTGATGAGGATGGCTCTACTTTTGCCGAAAACGCTTATCTTAAAGCTCTTGCAATGGCTTATGTCACTTCATTTCCGGTGCTTGCCGACGATTCCGGAATCTCTGTCCATGCTCTTGATAACAATCCCGGCATAAAAAGCGCGCGCTATGCGGGAGAAAATGCTACCGATGCCGACAACAGAGCTTTGCTTTGCGAGAATCTGAAAAAACGTGCTCTGCAACAATCTCCGGCTCATTTTACCGCAGCACTTGCATTCATTGACACAAAAAGAGCATTCATCGTTGAAGCCGAATGTCATGGAACAATAATCGTCAATGAACGTGGAAATAATGGCTTTGGCTATGACCCGCTCTTCATTCCCAACGGTTATGATCAAACATTTGCCCAATGTGACAGCACAATTAAAAACACTATCAGCCATCGCGCACAAGCACTGCAAAAACTTATTCAAACCCTCATTGCTTATGACTACCTTCAATCCTGAACTTGCCACCCAGCTTGCCGTCGGCTCTGTTTTTGCCATCGAAAACAAACAACAACTGCTCGCTGCTCATATACAAAATTCAGCCCCAACCCACCGGCAATGGTATGAAATTTTGCTTCAAACATATCTTTTCGCCGGGTTTCCTTGTGCATTGCAAGCACTGTCCACACTCGCCCAAACCACAGGCATCAATAATCAATATGACTTTGATTATGATATTCAGCAATTTCTTCACAATGGCGAGCAAACGTGCAAAATCATCTACGGAGAGGTATATGACAAATTACGCACAACACTCAAACCCATAAGCCCCGAACTTGATGCAAGCATGATAATCGAAGGATATGGAAAAATACTCTCGCGTCCGCAATTGCCGCTCATGTACCGTGAAATTGCCATAGTTGCCATATTGCGTCACAATGGTTGGAAAACCCAAAACATCTCACATACACGTGGTGCACTGCGGCTCGGCATTGATGAACAACAGCTTCAACACATTCTCCAACAATGCTTTCTCCATACCACAAACAATGGGATACGACCGCCAATCATCGAATAAAAAATATATGTAACAATACTAGTACATTTAATTATCAAGAATTTCGGTACAAGCCAAATTGATAGAATACTATTGGAATCTTCATTCTTGTCGAACGGGAATTCTTAAACTACTGTTTGGCATTGAGACAATTTTAATATCGAAGTGAGAAAATATGTCACTCAATATCATATTTTAAGTCTTCCTTTCTACTTGTGTAGAAATATGCGTAATTTGAACGCATTTCTTTCCAACCTTCTTTAGTAGAAAATTTATTATTCATAATATCTTCCCACGCTATTCGCATTTGACGAGCACATATCATCGGAGGTACTTGTCCAACTCCCGTACCTAAACCGGGTATTGCAACAGATCTAATTATTGAACTGATTTTTTCGCCATTTTCGAATGTGCCAAATTGTACTAATGTCAGTATA
>JAYRWZ010000008.1:0-3152 GCA_041917875.1 Chloroflexota bacterium
AAAAGAAAAACCTGCAAAACAAAAAATATTTGCATGGGCCTTGGGCGTGGGAACGGTGTGGATACGGAATAAAATGACAGGAAAATCATCATTGATAAATACAATGCAATATAAAATTGCCGATGCTCTTGTGTTTTCTAAAATCCGTGAACGTATGGGCGGAAAAATTCGCACATTTGTCTCCGGCGGTGCTGCCCTGAAAAATGATACGGCGGAATTTTTTCTTATGCAGGGATTGACAATATTGGAAGGATACGGATTGACCGAAGCGTCACCCGTACTCACCGTAAACAGACCTGATTCCATTGAAATAGGTACTGTCGGTAAGCCATTGCCAAATGTTGAGATACGCCTGTCCCCAGAAGGAGAAATACAAGCTCGCGGCGCAAATATTATGCGCGGCTATTGGAATGATGAACAAGCCACTAAAGAAACAATGACCGATGATGGTTGGTTAAAAACGGGTGATGTAGGAATATGGACACTAAAGGGCAATTTGAAAATCACCGACAGAATTAAACATTTGTTTGTGTCGAGCGGCGGAAAAAATATTGCTCCCACGCCCATTGAAAATCTTATTTGTCACAGTGCATTAATTGAACAATGTGTGCTTATAGGAGAAAATCGTCCGTATTGCACCGCACTCATAGCACCCAATATTGATGAAGTAACTCATTATGCCGAAAAGCAAGGAATAGATTTTAGTACCGTAGAAGAATTAGTGCAAAAGCCTGAAATTATTCGTTTATTTCATCGAGATATTGATCATTGGCAAAAAGATTTGGCTAAATATGAGCGTATCAGAAAATTTACCGTTCTTCCGCGTTTGTTGACTGTTGATGATGGTGAACTTACACCCAAAATGAGCATAAAACGTAAAGTAGTAGAAGAAAAATATCGTGAAAGTATCGAAAAAATGTATGCCAACAGTGATATCGGAGAATAAATAATGAAAAGACGTAATTTTCTGTTTGCTGTCGCAGCCGGTCTGACAGGTCTGTCATTTACAGAATTATGGGCACGGGTTTCCGGCGGTAAAACAGTAAAAAATGCCAAAGTTATCCCTCCATTCACCAAAGAACCGATACCCGAGAAAG
Source organism: Chloroflexota bacterium (assembly GCA_041917875.1). GTDB lineage: Bacteria > Bacteroidota > Ignavibacteria > Kapaibacteriales > UBA961 > UBA2353. The sequence goes on from JAYRWZ010000008.1 coordinate 1,098, forward strand.
CACTGCGCTTTTTTATTATAGGTGATTGGGGTGCCGGCGGGACTTTTCAAAAAAGAGTGGCGGATGCTATGGTCACACATGCTCAAAAACGAAAACCTTCATATATTATCAGTACCGGCGATAATATATATCCTGACGGTGTACAATCCGCTGATGATATTCAATGGAAAACGAAATTTGAAATGATGTATAATCATGAATCCATCGCCGTGCCGTGGTATGCCGTTCTTGGTAATCATGATTATCGCAGCAATCCCGATGCACAAACTGAGTATCATGCAAAAAATTCCCGATGGAATATGCCCGCACGATATTATTCATGGTCTGCTGCATCCGATATTGCGTATTTTATGCTTGACACTCAAATGATAATGCAAAAAAAAGCCGCAGAACAAATTCTGTGGTTTGACAAAGCAATGGCGCAATCACAAGCTCGGTGGAAAATTGTTGTCGGTCATCATCCCATGCGTTCTTATGGTCATTATGGCGATTCACAACCATTATTACGTGATATTAAACCCATAATGGAAAAATACGGTGCGCAATTATATCTTTGCGGTCATGACCATGATATTCAATGGATTAAAAATCCGGCAGATTCTTTTACTTGTTTAGTGTCAGGAGCAGGTGGCGGCGCACGCGATACCGCTTATGGTGATCATACGGTATTTGCTGCTACGAATGGTGGATTTATGTGTATGGATATTGACAAAAGTACTGCATATATTACCTGTATTAATGCTCGCAGTGAAGAACTATTTTATCAAAAAATTATTGCGTAATGATGGAAAAAGACGGTGTCGTTATTATTTAAAGATATTCGTGGATTTGAAAAAGTATGTGATGTATAAATGAGGGGCAGTTTTTATGATTCGCATCATTCCATATCAAGAACATCAATCAAGAAAATCTCTGTAATCACGATAATCATTGTATAGTTTTCATACTTATGCTTTGCAACAACATTACATCACAAAAATATTGTATATTTGAAAGGAAGAGCGCGCACAGTGTAACTCTTCAGTATATATGCTAAAGGAAAGAATATGAAATCATTTTTTATTATGTGTATGCTCTTGTGTACACAGATATTATATAGCCAAAGTATCAATATTTTTGATATAGATGAAAGTAATTTCCCTTCAATGAAGGCGAAATTTTTTGCTTTTGATGCACAAAGAAGACAACAATCTCCGAGCATAAGTGATCTGACACTCAAAGAAAATGGCGAGCCATGTACTATCACCAATATCACTTGTCCGCCGCCAAAACAGAAAGTGCTTTCTGTCTGTATAATGGTTGATACAAAAAATTATATTGATATAGCACGTTCGGGGACAGAGCGATTAATCGGCTTTTTGGATATGCCACAGGAAGATGAAGTCGCCGTCACTTATATGGAAGGTCGAGCAGCAATATGGCAGGATTTTACGAAAGACAAGGACAAAGCACTTATTAAAGCCCAAAGCATACCGCCGGCACCGGGAGTTGATGTCAATACGATGTTTTATTCTGATTATACGGGCGGAATACCGATGATAAAAGATCGTTCATCAGAAAAGAAGGTGCTAATTTTAGTCAGTGATTTACATTGTCCGAATTTAAATATAGATGAGGCAAAACTTATAGCTGATGCGAAGAAATATAATATTTCGATATACACGGTATTATTGGGCACAACGGATTATAGTAAACTATTTACTCGTATAGCAGCAGGGACATCAGGAAAAGTCTTTGAGAATGTGAAGGATGCCCAACAAATAGAGAATGTTTTTGATATGATAGCAATAGCAGAAAATAGTGAGCCATGTACAATAGAGTGGCAAGCGAAACCGGCTTGCATCGCTCTCAAAGAAATAGACCTTGCTTGGCAAAATATTACGATCAATGATTATTATAGAATTCCAATTCTTAATATTGTATCCCTTGATTTTAGTCCGAATAATTACCATTTTGCCAATCCTTCAATTGGTGTGGCGATGACAAAAGAGGTTTCAGTTACAGCCGTTAATTCTGCCATAACCATTACGAATATTGTCTCGAATAATCCATCGT
>JAYRWZ010000009.1:0-1722 GCA_041917875.1 Chloroflexota bacterium
AATAGATGACTCAGGTAAATCCTTTATAAATGCTAAAGAACCGTTTTCTCTTTTAACAGAACCATCGCATAGTATAACATAGTCGGCAACAGGTTTATTTGTATCAGTTTCAATAGATCTACAACTAACTTCTGCGGAATAAAAAAATTGACATTCATTTCCTATACCTATACTATCCACGAAATAACCGGTCGTTTCTTTATTAAAAACTACATTACATTCTTTTTCCTGTTGGCTCGCTAAAGTAAAGGGTAGCGTTACCGGTAATCCATTTTTTTCTGTAAGCGTAAATCCGTTTGTTTTAAATTTACATTCCAAACGAGTAATTGTCATTGGTTTATCGGATGTATTTATCACCTTGAAAGGTCGTATATAAGTTTTATTGATATTGGCATTTCCAAAGTCTATTGTTTGTGTATCAAACTGTAGAGGGAAAGCCTTATACATAATAACTATTGAGGTATCATTACCGGCTTTATCAACGAATACAAGTCGGGCTCGTGCATCTTTCGAAGGATTTGTCACTATGAGAGTCCAATATGTTTTTGTTGTGCTACCGGGGATAATTTTGATTGGATTGCCATTCGCATCAACAATTCTAAATTCATAATTGTAGCTAGAGTTCGCCTCAAGATCCATATAGATAAAAGCGAGATTAGAACGAAGATGCTGATCATTTGGTACATCAGTCACAGTAGGTAATTTACCATCAATACCTTGTGCACTTCCATCACACAAAACCTTATATTCGGGATTTGGAGGCATTGTATCTTTTTTTGATAAATCACCAAGTGCAACATTTGCAGGGAACCCATAAGAATCGTAATCAGAATATCCATACGAATATGCAGCAAATGGTTGCTTTGCACGAATACGATACACACCATCACCGGGTAATGTAATTCGCTTCATGCCATATTTGCGACCTGTAGATATTGCTCCGGGAAAAATATGCCCGGGAGAAGCTCCAAAACGATTTATAAGACTATTCCATTCATAGTTGCCATTTTTCAAAATTCCGAATTCTAAATCTTTGGGAATACTGTCTTTTTCATTAAGCGCATATACAATATTGAGAAAATTTATCGTAAATGGCAAACTACCGCCTTTTGCATTTGGAGTGGCGAATACAATTTCTTTTTGATATTGCTCAATAGGACTAATAACACATTGGAAAGGGTCGCTCGCTACATTATCATCAGCTTGCCCGGGATTATAAAGCATAATATATATTGGTGCATCTGCAGTGATGACAGTAGATTTCGGAGGTCCGTTTTGCAAACGTCGTTCGACAAATGCCTGATTTTCAACACGACTATTATTTTGAAGAGTTAACCATTCTTTACCATCACGATAGACTTTCACATTTTTATAATCAGGATGAGCAAATATCCGAATGACAGGATTATTTAATCGGTCAGTAAGTGCCGGAACATGATATTCTTTTCCCCATGTTGTTGTTGGTAACTCCATTTCGGCGGTAAAATCACACCAAGGTACGCCTGCCGGAATATTTGCACATTGATTGCCTGAAACAACCCCTATAGGTTTAGTGGCGGTGACACGACTGCCTGCAATATCTTGTCCATCATCATCATTGGCATAACAAATGACGTCACCTGCATTAAGTTTCCATTTTTTTGTCTGTCCTGCCCGTAAACCACCTGTCGTTTTTGAACCGGGAATTACACCCATGGTAAATGTTAAATCTGTATCATAAAA
>JAYRWZ010000010.1:0-2592 GCA_041917875.1 Chloroflexota bacterium
AATAAAAATCATACTTGGCATTGCAATGTACATGATTCATGTCATACCTGTATTGGCGGACAATCCAAGGTTTGTTCATTTAAGAGCAAGATATGATTATTCGAAAAGCCAAGACACACTTTTTATTTCATTAGTTTTTCGCAACTATAGTGAAAATGATACCGCATATATAAATGCTCCTATTCTTGATACAAGTATTATGTATAGGATGGACGATGATAATGAAAAGAACATATCACGAAATGACCCTTTATATGATACAAAAAGAAAAAATAGAGATAAGTACGTGTTAGACACAAGTTATTATAGCTTTGAATATGATAGCACTACTTTCTTTGATTTCGAAGCAAATTATTGTTTAGTGCATAACTTACTATCTGAACATCATAATTTTGAAGACAGAAAATATAAAAATAGTTATTTTACGCTTGCTCCTAAACAAGTAAAAACTCGTGTTTTCGCATATAGATCTTCGATATTTACTAGGCGAGAGGTTATGTTCTTTAGTTTCGATTACACGTATAACAAAGAAGATATTGTTAATAATTATGCGAGCGATTTATGTTTTGCAGCTGCTCTTCAACCTCTTATTTATCAACAATGTGCAGTTGGTTTGGAAATAATTCCTTTATCTCGTTTTTGGCGGTAATAATAATTCTATACCCGAAATTACGTGATGTTGGAGTATTGAGTATTTCAACACCTTGTAAATATAGAGAGTCAATCATGAAAATCTCTACAGTTGCTTTAATCTTGCTCAACATTGGACTCGGTACTATTTCAACCACATCATCACCATATATGCAGAACTATCATGAGATATCCTTCTTGATGAACAAAATTGCCTTTGTGTAGCAGATAGAATAATTACACAGAATCATCAATATAGTCTCAACAAGTGAAACAGAGTTATCGTTGAGTAAGTTATTACGGTACAATAGTTTTTTTGTATCATATCAGATGGAGTTGTTCCGATGATAACACGTATGCGTTTTTCTGTGGGCTTGATGTTGCTAGCCCTTTTTGCCCTTCAATCATGTCAAGAACGTCCTATTGATCCTTGGGATCCGGGTGATGGTGGCGGTGCTAAGCCCACCCCGATGGCTGCGTATTATGGTGTGGAATGGACTTTGACTTCTGTGCGCCATATGCCTGTAACGGATGACCGTGCCGTGACTGAAGAGGCGATTCCGGCAGATCAGTTGTTTACGATTATGTTCCAGCCAAGCCATGTGATGGGTCAGGCAGATTGCAATCAATACCGCGCCGAGTGCAAATTGTCTGAAAATGCTGTTGCGATTATGAATTATGGTTCTTCGAAAGCATTATGCCGTCCTGAAAGTTTCGATAAGCGTTTTGCGGAATATTTGGTCAATGCATCATCGTATTCGGTGAATGAGAAGGAGTTGGAACTTTATTGCCCTGCAAATGCTGCCGGCGATACGTATGTTTTGCGTTTTGTGCGTTCTGCAAAGGATGATGGTGGCAATGATGGCGGCGGCAATGATAATACTATTGAGTTTTTACCTTTGATCCCGATGCCGGGCGTGGGGAATATGCCCCCGAGCACACGCGATATACTGATTGAGTCAATAAGCGTGGATAAGTATTTGGTTGTTGCGTATAATTATTCGGGCGGCTGCGCACCTGTGCATTTCCGTTTTTATGCCGATCCAGCAGATATGCAGACCCCTGAGGATGGCATCACTGTTCATATGATGACAGATGGTCAGCCGGATATGTGCTTGGCTATGGTGTATGGTAAAAAGATGGTTGATTTGTCTCTTGTTCGCAGCCATTTACCGGATTATACGAAGCCGGAACCTGTGAAATTTACATTGAAGTATAATGGTCGTGAGTATGTGACTGAGGGTTATATTCAGTAAGTCGTAGTTTGTTGGCAGTGATAATCCCGTTGATGTTTTTCAGCGGGATTTTTTTTGTTGTATGGATATATGATGTGGGTATGGCTGGGATATTAGAATGCGAATCCCACCGAACCGACGATGCCGAAGATGTTTCTGTATGAGACGGAGAGAGTTATGTCTGACATGTCATTGAGGGGTATGTAGTATGCGGCACCTATGCCATAACAGAGAGTTCTTTCTTCGTCGAGTATCTGTCTTTCATAGTCCCAATCGGATTGAATATCGTAGGTGACTTCATAGGTTCTGTTTGCTATTCCTAAGGATGGTGAGAGAAAGAGTCTTTGTTGGAGCGGAATGTGCAGATCGAGGGTAAGCCCGTAGGTGACAAGAGCTTTTTTTATGGTATTGAGGTTTCTGTATGGTGTTTGCGGTTGATTGTTAGCCGTGGCGGGAAAACTTCGACCCCCAAAGTCAGTGAAGAGCGTTGTGAGTCCAAGGAATTTGTGTCGAATGCCGATGGAGAGTGTTTGCCCGAAGCTGCCATTGCCAAAGCCTGTATGTATTTCATAGAGGCGTAGCTGTTGTCTGTTGAATTGTGCTGTGTCGAGAACGGGTGGTTTCTCTTGGGAAAAAAGTAGAGAGTGACTAAGCAAGAAAAAGGTAATGAAAGCGAGTACGAGGTATTGCATTGTTTTGTCCTTGGAGATATTCAACAATGTAGTTA
>JAYRWZ010000011.1:0-3242 GCA_041917875.1 Chloroflexota bacterium
CAGAACAAAACACTGCCGATACATCACTGAGTATCGGTGGACTTGCCGAACAAACCAAATATTATTGGCGAGTCAGAGCATTAGGTAATGGCAATATGAGCTCATCATGGGCTACGCCATTTGCATTTGTGACACGTGTGCCATTACCGCAACGCGATACCTGTGCAATGGGCATAGGTATGAATTTATCACTTCATACGCATTACAATTATGAGCAACCTTTTGCCGATTTGATGAAAAGTGCATCAGCATGGCTGACATCGAATGCACGATGGGTTTCCGGTGGTATTAATGCTTGGGATACGCGGCTTGCCTCATCGTTGTCCTATGACAGCAATGGGTATGTCACATCGGCAATTCCGTTCTGGCGCAATGGTGTGGAAGATTCACAAATTGTGAAAGCACTTATTCATCGCGATATTGAAGGCACATATCAAAGTGGTGATTATGTCTGTTTTTATGAGGGTGACGGCAGAATCTCTTTTAGTTTTGATGCTGTGGTGACCGCCCGTGCCGCGGGCAGAATAAACCTGAGAGTGACTAACCCAACTAATGCGGGTATTCTTATGACTATTGAACGTAATAATCCGCAAAATCCACTCCATAATATCCGCCTTGTTCATATATCGCGTGTGTCATCATACAGAACAAATCCATTTACGGAGGAATTTATCAATAAACTGCGTCCCTTTCCTGTTTTGCGTTTTATGCAATGGGCTAAAACCAATGATAATCCGGCAACATCATGGGAAGAACGGAGACCCGCAACGTTTTATACGCAGGCATCGAATGCACATACGGGCGGGGTATCATGGGAATATATGTTCCAACTGTGCAATATCACACGAAAAGATGCATGGATTTGTTTGCCGCATAATGCTGACTCAGCATATATAGCTGCACTTGCGGACATGGCTCGCAGAGAGCTTGATACCACATTGCGCATATATCTTGAATATTCCAATGAAGTGTGGAACGGAATATTTCCTCAAAGAAATTGGGTTGAACAAAATGCGCCGGCATCGTTGAATTCACCACAGAAATATGCCTATTGTTTTCAGCGTGCATTCCGCATTTTTATGCGCGAGTGGACAGGTGCCGAACGAAGAATAATTCGCGTAGCTGCGACGCAACTCGACAATCCGTGGCTTATACGACAAATGCTTACCTATGTGCCCAATGGCACCATTGATGCAATATCGCCCGGCGGGTATCTCCATCTGACAAATGCTGCATATCAAGTGTTGGCGCAAAAAGGTGCCGCCGCCACCGCCGACGATGTCTTTGCCGATTCCCGCACATATATGAATACACCAATGACCGGCGGAAAAGCCCGTATGAGAGAACATGCACAGACAGCAATGCAATACAATGTGAAATTAGTGCTGTATGAAGCAGGGCAACATTTTACTTCATCACCATTTGGATCATCACAACCATATCTCCCCGCCATCTATGCAGCGCAAAGAGATAATAGAATGTATGACCTCTATCGTGAATGGATTACATTTTGTCGTGACTCCGCCCGTGTTGATCTTTTCTGCGCCTATTCTTTCGCTCGTCGTATAGAATCTCAATATGGTTCATGGGGTTCATTGAATAATTTATATGCTAATGCGGCTACACAACCTAAATACAGAGCATTACAGCAAAGCAGTTGTTTTATCAGCCCGCCGGCGGAATATCCTATGGACACAGCAATACGCACAAGCGCTGCGGATGATGAGACTGCATCGGACACACATGAGACATTTTTTGTATATCCCAATCCTGCACAGGGACTGCTGACCATACAGCTTCATGATATATCGGCTGTCACAGTATATACATCATTAGGGGTGGCTTGTATGAACATAATATTGCCGGCTCCGCTCAATACACTTGATATTTCCTCTTTACCAAATGGACATTATACTCTTGTGGCACAGACCGTGCAAGGCATGATGTACAGACAATCATTGGTTATTATGCGATAATATTTGTCAACGATATACTTGGTATGCACAAAAAACGCTTCGGAATAATTTCGAGGCGTTTTTTGTTTCAAGAAATTATAATGGCATTATAATGATTCTGCTTTCGAGAATTGTATCGCTGAACAACAGTACAACAATCATTTTTGAACCTGTTTTCACACCAAGTTTTATTTCTCTATATTCCATGTATAGCCGAAACCTATGATGGGAGGTAAGCCAAACGAGTATGTATCTTCTATGGTGGTAAATTGTGATACTTCAAGAGAAAATTGATGCTTTTTCCCCACAATAATTCCGGTGGAATACCCATAAAGTGGATAATGATTATGATCATCGTTTCCATGTGTCCACACGGCAGTGCTATAATGTATAAATCGAGGGGAAAATACTATGGCAAAATGTTCGGAGGGATGATAAGAATTGTAAAAAGCCAATGAACCGCTATATGTTGTTATGCCAGTGATAACATATATGGGAGCAACACCAATATCAAGACCTATACTTGAAGCTATGGCAGATTGTTTATCGCCCAACCATTGATATTTTCCCATCATTGTAAAAAATAATGAAGAATTTACTTTGACACCTATGTCTATATTATCTTCCGCACCATACATACCACCCACTTCAAAATGATAGGCTTTATCAAACACATCAGAGGATAATAATGGACTAGGACCCGCGAGAATATTCCCCGAGAAATTATAGTTACCTTTGCCGATCGTTTTTCCGGTTTGATGAGAATTGAGGGAAACACAACCACCTATACCCGAAAGACATAGCAACATAAGGACATAGATATAGTGCATATTCTTATTCACCACAGAGATATTATTTGACATTGTCACGTAATTACCATTGTATTAAATTTCTTAAAAAAATACGAATTTTACTTTTAACGTTGTCAGATAAACGTCAAAAGTGTATTGTGTTGATATTTTGCCACTGTAATACAGAATTTGCTATAAATACAAGTACATATATCCAAGAAGTATAGAGTATGGTATAGAGTGCTGCATACAGTATGCTCTTAACAATATTGTTTTTACAGACGGAAGAATGTTTCAACACAATTTTGACAGCTTGAAAAAAACACCCAATATACCATGCCGATACAGAGAATAACACCTGCCCAGATGACTGTTGTGAATATCCAGAGTAAAATCACGAAAAGAATAGAAACAACAATCCACAACAAAATACCCATAAGTAATCCCGCTATTCCTTCGCCGCCAAAATCTATATGTTCCGAAGTGTTTATATCGG
>JAYRWZ010000012.1:0-5167 GCA_041917875.1 Chloroflexota bacterium
AATTAAATTCTCTAATTTGGCGCCCATTCTTTGTAAGGCATCGACCGCTAAGCACAATAGCCCTAAGTCATTGAACGAATTGATACGATGAGTGATTGTAATGCTTTTTGATAGCTCAAAATTTGGGTTTATCTTGATATGTGGTTTCCCACCGGAAAAAGTAAAACTTTCAAACTGTATTTCTTCGCCATCTAAGGGTTTGAAATTTTTGTCTAAATTGAGTATCATAATTTTTTTTTGTAGTTAATCTTCTGCAAAACTACAAAACTATTAGTTACAAAGACGAATGTGAACTGTTATAAATTGAGAATGAGCAATAGTGAAGTGTTGTCATACTCTTTTTTCTTATGATAGGGCAGTTTTTCAAATTTTTTTCTTCCTCTTTTCCTTGAACTTTGTTGATGAGTTTGTTGTTCCCAAATCTCACCACTCAGTTACAATCGATCCCCTGCATTTATGTGTTTATTGAGGATTAGTGGTTATAAACTTACTGAGGTCGGATATTATAATCGGGAACCTGTCATCTCATTAATGAAAACGCTCTGATAGACAGATTTTTCATGTTGATGGGACAATTGCAAACCTGTTAGTTTCGGCATAGAACCTTAGTAAGATACTATACTCGAACAAAAGCGTTTGAATTGTCAGAATACGTTTATATCATTAAAACAGCTTTAATCTCAGTATAAATTGACAAGATTATCATTTTAGGGGGATGATGTCATCAATGAATGTAATAGCCACTTGGGAGCATACTTTTCGGCGACAAAACCGTGGTGGCACGATGGTTCGTTTGCGGCTTGATGCCGGAGAAACCGCTCTGAGAGTGCCGGGTTATCTTACTCACAGAAGGATGTATTTAGCCACAGATTCATGAAGATAGGACGGATTGCGGTATTTTTGCAGTCCATTGTAAAAAAGCCGTGTTGGTCGGCACAGCGATCGGCGGCTTTTTTCATTTGAACTTATTATATTTTGTTTCACATTCTTAACCGGTCACTATGGTAATTCCAATCGTACTGGGTCTTGGTCTCTTTTCGCTTCTTGTCGCATTTATGTATGCGCGCCAAGTTGCCAATGTTAAAATTGAAGACGGAGCATCTTCTCCTGATGAAGTTAAACGTCTTAAAGAAATTTCGGAAGCAATCGCCGAAGGTGCGATGGCGTTCTTACGTCGCGAATACACCGTTCTTGGTGGCTTCATGCTTGCATTTGCTCTTATAATCCTTCTTGTGATTAAAGATGCTCACAATGCTTCTTTACCTTTCGGTTTGTATTCCGCCATTAGCTTTCTGATAGGTGCAGGCATATCTATCGTGTCCGGCTATATTGGTATGCGTATAGCTACCATAGGTAATGTGCGCACGGCTGCTGCTGCGCGTATCTCTTTGGCGCAATCATTTTCCATAGCATTCCGTTCGGGTGCGGTGATGGGTTTTGGTCTTACCGGTCTTGCCGTATTGGGCTTAATTCTTGTCTATATGGGGTTTGATTTCTTTTTACCCGCTGAGGTACATAATCGCGATCTTGTGATCATGGAAATCTTATCCGGCTTTGGTTTGGGGGGGTCTTCCGTTGCATTGTTCGGTCGTGTCGGCGGCGGTATTTATACGAAAGCTGCCGATGTGGGTGCTGACCTTGTGGGTAAAGTAGAAGCCGGTATTCCCGAAGACGATCCTCGTAACCCTGCAGTTATTGCCGATAATGTTGGCGATAATGTTGGCGATATTGCGGGTATGGGTGCTGACCTTTTTGGGTCGGTTGCCGAGAGTACCTGTGCGGCAATGGTTATTGGTGCTACGGCATTTGCCAGCGTACCGGGCGACATGAAACAAGCAGCATTATTGTTCCCGCTTGCCATCAGTGGTGTGGGGATTATTGCCAGCTTTATTTCTTTGTTCTTTGCTCGTCCACAGGTGGAAAATAAAGTAGAAAATGCCCTTAAAGCTGTATTGGTAATCTCTACCTTGCTTATGCTCGCCATGGTCTATCCATTAACAATGCAAATGGTACCAAAAGAGTTTTCACTCACTATGGGCGGCACAATGTACACCAATATGGGTGTGTTTTACAGTGTGGCGGCGGGTCTTATCTCCGGCTTATTAATTGGTCTTATCACAGAATTTTATACATCGCATCGTTATGGTCCTGTTCGTTCTGTTGCCGATGCTTCCAAAACTGGTGCCGCCACTAATATTATTTATGGTTTGGCACTCGGTTATAACAGTGCTGTTTTACCGATGATTTTAATCGGTGTTACGGTTGTGATCGGTTATAATTTTGCCGGCATGTACGGTATAGCGATGGCTGCTATCGGTATGCTTGGCACTATTGCGGTGGGCTTAACCATTGATGCGTATGGTCCGGTATCCGACAATGCCGGCGGTATTGCGGAAATGGCAGAAATGGGTAAAGATATCCGTACTCGCACCGATGCGCTCGATGCTGCCGGCAATACAACAGCAGCTATCGGTAAAGGTTTTGCCATTGGTTCTGCTGCTCTTACATCTCTTGCATTAACATCGGCATTTTTGACCAGAGCCAATATCACCAATGTTAATATTTTGGACTCTGATGTTATGTTTGGTCTTATGCTCGGTGCTGCATTGCCATTTGCATTTTCTGCAATGACAATGAAATCTGTTGGGTTGGCAGCATTGGCGATGATTGAAGAAGTACGACGTCAGTTCCGCACTATTCCGGGCTTGCTTGAAGGGAAAGCACGCGCCGATTATGCAAAATGCGTGGAAATTTCAACGGCAGCTTCCATTAAACAAATGATTGCCCCGGGTCTTCTTGTAATTCTATCTCCATTATTTGTTGGTTTTCTCGGTGGCGTTGAGATGCTTGCGGGCGTATTAATCGGTTCACTCATCGTTGGTGTGATGTTGGCTATTTCTATGGCTAATTCCGGCGGCGCATGGGATAATGCAAAAAAATATATTGAAACAGGTCAGCTTGGCGGCAAAGGTTCTGACACGCACAAAGCTGCTGTCGTGGGCGACACCGTCGGCGATCCGTTCAAAGATACTTCCGGTCCGGCATTAAATATTCTCATCAAATTGATGGCAATTATTTCGCTTGTCTTTGTACCGTTCTTTATGTGATAAGACACAGCATAAAAATACTTTTTCTTACAGCAGCTCATGAAAAAAATCATGAGCTGCTTTTTTTAGAACGATGAGGGAAAATCAAGATAATCTATCATAACTGATCAAAAAAAAAAGCACATAAAGAATCCGCATATATAAAGAGATTTGGGCATCAAAAAAAAAGTTTGGTAGATTTGAAAGTAAGTGCAGTACTACAATAATTAGCAGTATCTCACATAACAACGGATAGCATCATATAATCTGACTATTTTTCTATGGCAACAATACAGAAATACATGCGTGAAAATGCGGAAGCATTTATTCTTCGTTGGCGCGGTACAACAGCGGAACGAGCAGAAGCACAAACATTTACAAATGAATTTTTTCAAATCTTTGGTCTCGATAGAAAAAATTTAGCCCAATTTGAAAAACCTATTCAGAAAAAAGATGAAACAGGTACCGGGTTTGCTGACCTTTTTTGGTCAGGTAAATTAATTATTGAATCCAAATCAGCTCATTTAGACAACCCAAAACACTGGGAAAAAACTCTTCAACAAGCCGAAGAGTATATTGAGAACCTTTTGCCGCATCAGCGACCACAATATATTATGTTGATGAACTTTAAAAGAATTAAGAAATATGAAGTTATATTCAACAGAACCAATAAAGTCACAATCAATTTTCTTACGGAAGTAGCATTAGAAGAACTTGCCGTAAAATTAGATGAATTTACCTTCTTCATAGAATTTGCAAGTTGTTTAGAGTCGGATGAAGAGAAAGTAAATCAAGAGGCGGCGCGACGAATCGCTAATGTTTATGATGCAATAGAAAGGAAAGGGTACAGCTCAACAGATATTTCTCTTTTATTGGCAAGAGTTCTATTTTGTCTTTTTGCCGAAGATACGGGTATATTTGATAAAAAGCAGTTTGAAAACTATATCAGAGAACATACAACCGGGAAAACACTTGGCGATCATCTATTGGCATTATTCGACGTACTCAATACACCCGTAAAATTAAGAAAATCAACGAACAATGAATTGAAGAAATTCCCGTATGTCAATGGTGATTTGTTTAATAGTGCCTTAAACAAAGTGCCACCGACAACCAATGCTTTGCGTGATGCCTTACTCGATTGTTGTGCTTATGATTGGTCAGACATTTCTCCTGTCATATTTGGTTCATTATTTCAAGCCGTAATGAACAATGATGAACGGAGGTCATTAGGAGCGCACTATACATCGGAAAGAAATATATTACGAGTAGTGAGACCATTGTTTTTAGACAAGTTGCAACAAGAATTTGACAGCATAAGATCAAGTCAAAATTTATTGGAAAAATTCAGAAAAAAGCTCAATGAACTCACATTTTTAGACCCCGCTTGCGGATGCGGTAATTTTCTTGTCGTTACATATCGGGAACTTAGACTTTTAGATATTGAAATTATACGAAAAAAGTACCGCAATAAATCTCAGTTAATTACAGATTCGGGAGTGCTGACAAATGTTCCCTTGCATAATTTTTACGGCTATGAAATTGATCCGACATCAGCAATGATAGCAGAGGTAGCCATGTGGCTGACACAGCATCAAATGAATATGCGTTTGGAAAGTGAATTTGGGAAGGCAGTACCAACAATTCCCTTAGATGAAGCGGCAAATATTGAAAATTGTAATGCTCTGCACAAAAATTGGGAAACTAAGTCTAAATTTTTTAGGGGACAAGGAGATATATCCGTTGCATTTGATTATATAGTTGGCAATCCGCCTTTTGTGGGCAAACAATATCAGACAGATGAGCAAAAAAAAGACATGAGTCAAGTATTACAGGCAGTTACAGGTGCGGGTGTCTTGGATTATGTGGCTTGTTGGTATATAAAAGCTGCTGACTATATGAAAAACCATCCTACGACAAGAACTGCATTAGTAAGCACAAACAGCATTGCGCAAGGTGAACAAACAGGCATTTTATGGAATGAATTATTCACAAAATATAAAATAAAAATACACTTTGCTCATCAAACCTTTAAATGGCATAATGAAGCGGATGGCTTAGCGGCTGTTCATTGCGTCTTC
>JAYRWZ010000013.1:0-2004 GCA_041917875.1 Chloroflexota bacterium
ATCCTAACCCTATTATTGATAATTTTACCATTTCTTCAGAATATGACATTAATTCTATTGAACTTTATGATAATTTAGGACAAAAAAATATTCTTGCGGCAAAGCAGCGTAATACATTTTCTGCAGAACATCTTCAAAACGGAATGTATAGTGTAAAAGCGACAGTCAATAATGAAACAATATCATTTCCTGTCATTATTTGCCATTAATTCATGAGCCAACACTTTATCAATTAATTGGTTATATTTATTTTTCTTACTCAAAAGCAAGAGATGTATTACACAAATACGATGTTCGTATTATCTGATAAATACGAACATCGTATCCTTTCTCTCATTTATCTCATAACTGTAAACGTATAATAATGATTGTGTACTTTCATAAAATACACTCCATTCGTAAGTTTTGATATATCAAGAGTTGAGCTATGAAGTATTGGAACATTGTTCATGGTATGTCCCAATGTATTCACTATCTGAACTTGTGCTATATCCACTGATTCCGGCACTCGAATAAACTCACTTGCAGGATTGGGAGCAATCATGGTAGTCTCCGATACAACATCATTGACCGAGGTGGCTCCATCAGAAATTGCCATTATACGTTCCCATATCTGATCGCAAAGTTGTGTTGAGATTTCCGAAGCCGGTGAATTAGGACGATCACCCATACGAACTATGACCAAACCTTTACTTTTCGAGATACTGACAATTTGTCCATTTTTCCCTAAGCCCGAAACCATATCGTCGGGTGCATTTGGGGCATAAGAACCCGGAATTTTTATTTGAAAGCCGGGAACCATATAGGAAGATTTTCCATTTAACCACCATAAATACCCATACGATTCATTGAGAGATTGGGAAGTATTTGTCAATGCTTTTACATACTCTTTATCGTTCAGAACTGCTTTAGAGTCCCACACACCATTATTCAACATTAGCAAACCAAATCGAGCCATAGAACGCGGTTTACTGATAAATACATTATTATAGTCCATAGGAATCCATGTACCCGTCATACCTGTTGTCTGTAATAATTTTTGTCGAGTGTATAGATTAAGAGTACCGTTTGTTGCTTTACTGAGCACATCATCAAGTAAAGTATAGGGCGCATTATGATAAGCCCATCGTGTACCGGCATCTGCTTTATAGACAAGGCAAGTATCCAATGTACAAAATGGATCACTCACTCCATCATCAAGTCCTGAGGTCATGGTTAATTGATGGCGTATGGTTATCAAATCTTCTTTTTCTTTTGGAGCTTTTGTCCATCCTACACCGAGATATTTTGAAGTTTTATCTTGTAATGAGAGCAATCCTTCTTCTTGTGCTTTTCCTGCTAACAATGCAGTAATTGTTTTTCCGGCAGATGCCCAATACCATGCACTATCTTGAGTGAATGTTCCAAAATACTTTTCTAAGACTATACGCCCATCTTTCAAGACAAGAAGTGCTTTGCTGTTTTCGGCTTCGAGAAAATCATACAATGCAGGAATTTTTGCAGTATTCCATCCTAAGGACTGAGGAGACACAGTTTCCCATTGATCCCCTTGCAATGGCGGGAAATACAGTTGAGAATATGCGGTGAATGAAGAGAAAAAACAGAGAAGAAGGAGAAATGGTTTCATGGCAAGACTCTTTGTGTGAATAAAAACAGCAGAGATGCAATTTGACGTGCCAAGGTTTAATATCTTTACCTCATAATGCACAATGAGCTGCGTGTTCGGCTTGTTTGACCTTGAATGATGACCGTATAATACCCTGGCGATAATGTTGAGATGTCTATTGTACCACTGCTTGCTTCGATGTCGAGTACTCGCTCCCCTGTCGCGTCATAAATACTCACGAGACTGCCAGGACTTGCACCTTCGATATTTACTTTTTCATTTGTCGGATTCGGATATATGTGGATTGATGATTTGGATGAAGGTTCTTCTAAAGATGATATTAATAACTCTCGCTTAAACAAGCCTTGATCTGTTCCGGCATAAAGAAAATTATCTAC
>JAYRWZ010000014.1:0-6374 GCA_041917875.1 Chloroflexota bacterium
ACTCTGCCGCTGATAGCACCTTTATAGGGCATATAATCGTGAAAAGTATGGTGAATAATACCGGCACCACGCGTTGATGTAAGAAATTCAGTTCGGAAACCGATCAGCCCACGAGCAGGAACATAAAATTCTGCTCGGACAATATCGCCAACAGTGGACATATTAATCATTTCACCTTTGCGACGACCAAGATTTTCGATGACAGCACCGACATGGGCATCCGGAACATCAACAATGACATGTTCAATCGGCTCAAGGCGTTCACCATTTTCTTCTCGGAATAATACTTCCGGTTTGGAAACGGCAAATTCATATCCTTCGCGACGCATGGTTTCGATAAGAATTGCAAGCTGTAACTCACCTCTGCCGCTTACTTTAAATGTATCGGCGCTGTCGGTATCTTCGACACGAAGTGCTACATTGGTGCGAAGTTCTCTATAAAGCCGCTCGCGTAATTTGGGTGTAGTGACATGTTTACCTTCCTTACCGGCAAATGGGCTGTTATTTACCGAAAATTCCATAGCAATGGTCGGTTCTTCGATATTCACATACGGTAAGGGTTCGGTATTTCCAGGGTCGGAGAAAGTGTCACCGATATGGACATTTTCAAAGCCGGACATTGCAATAATATCACCTGCGTAAGCTGCTTGGGTTTCTACGCGATTATTGCCGGCATATTCATACATTTTAGTGATTCGTTGTTGCTCTATGGAGCCGTTTGGACGAATAAGAATCATCGAGTCGCCAACTTTTGCCGTGCCGGAGTGCAAGCGTCCCACAGCGATACGACCAATATAATCAGACCAATCGAGAGCAGCGATAATCATGCGAAATTGTGCATCAATATCGGCTTGCGGCGGTGGAATCGTTTGAATGATAGTTTCTAAGAGCGGAGCCAAAGTTTCGGATTCATCTTCAAGCGATTTTTTCGCAATACCGCGTTTGGCTATAGCATAAATAACAGGGAAATTCAGCTGGTCATAATCTGCACCAAGAGCGATAAACAATTCAAGAATTTCATCGAGAACTTCTTGCGGACGTGCGTCCGAGCGGTCAATCTTATTGATAACAACAATAGGCACAAGATGCATCTCTAATGCTTTTTTCAAGACGAAACGGGTTTGGGGTAAGGGTCCTTCGGCTGCATCAACCAATAGAAGCACACCGTCCACCATACTTAAAATGCGCTCAACTTCGCCGCCAAAATCGGAGTGACCCGGTGTATCCACGATATTGATTTTGACATCGTCCCATTTCACGGCTGCATTTTTCGCCATGATAGTAATACCCTTTTCGCGTTCTAAATCATTGGAATCCATAACGCGCTCGGCAACCTGCTGATTCTCGCGAAAGACTCCTGATTGACGCAGTAAATGGTCAACAAGAGTAGTTTTTCCATGGTCAACATGGGCGATAATCGCTATATTCCGTAATTTTTCATTCCGTGATGATGACATCTGATGCACTCGTCTCTGATAAATGTAACAATAAAGAACAGCAAAAATACGGAATATCTATTGTGTAACAACGTAATGAATAAGAAATACATGAGTTTAACAAAAAGTAAAAGGGAAGCAAACAAATGGAACGTCTATGCGGTACTCATGTATTTTCCTATACTTATCGGATTATCTGCGTTTGTTGATTTGAAAGCGGATAACAGTTTTCCGCTCCAACTGACCCTGATGGAAAAAAGTGCCGCAAAAGGGTGTGTACTCGAACAAAGAGGTGAAAAAAAACTTATCTATACTAAATCTACTCCTCTGTGGAGTAATCAATACTCAAACGTGTTTTGCCGCAATCTCTACGATAAAACTGTTGTTAAATCTATACCCACAAACCTCAGATTTATTGATCATGTCATTCCGTTTGGTGCGTTTGCTATGGTCATTGGCAAAACTGATTCCTTGCTATTGATGAGTATCTCGCCGAATGCAACGGTAGCTATGACGGTGAATCTGACTGCATTAGGTTTTACTTCAGAACCAACGCAAGCCGTGGTCAATGGCAACATATTCGCTATACAGCAAAAGAACCGCGCTCTGTTGTTAGATAATGATGGCAAGATCATTGCGCAATGTGCCGAGTTGTTATGGTTCGGCACTTTGGGAAATCAAAGTGCTTACATACACAGAGAAGGCAACCGAACCGAATATGTTCAGATTGCAAATAATCTTCGCTGGCGTTTACCCAACTTTCAATACTATTGTGTACAGAAATCGGCAAATGGTGACAGCCAATTTTTAATGACAAATTTTGGCTCAATCTATATTCATTTAGTCGTATTTTCAGATTCCGGCAGCATGAAATCTATGCGCCAAATCGAAACGAAAATGCTCGTTTCACCAATACATCAACAAACAGACGGGATTCCAACATGGATGTCAAAACACAAAAACACACTGTTTGTCTCGGTATTCTTACCGGAAACACAGCAAATTTCAGCGCAAGAGTATCACACCAATTTCGAACAAACGGATGAAGTGAGTTTGTTTTGCTTCGATGACAAGAAAAAAATCTTTTTACATGACAATCTTGTGACTATTATAGATAAAAATAATGTTGGAACTCATGCTTTGCCATTACATGGTTTGCCGGATGTAACATGGACGGACAAAACAGTGATAATTAACGATAGTGAAAATATGTGGGTGTTTGAAGTAACGCATAACCCATATTGGCTTTACTACGAAATTGTGAATAATCACAGCGAAAAAGTATTATTGTTCTTTGCTGTAATTATCCTGATTTCTGTCTTGGTGACCGCAACAAAAAATAGAAAAATTATGAATATTCTTTTGGACAAAAACAGTGCCATCGGAATTATCATCGTTGGAAAAAAAGGTCAAATTCAAGAAGTGAATGCCAAAGCCGAAGAATTACTTACACAGAATGCCAAGGGGAAGTATTTTGTCGAAATAATGAAGAATTTATCCGATGAATTTAGTGAAACAGCAGAGAAAATACTAAAAGAAAGAAGGGGAGGCAGCGGCGTGTTTCCTATGCACTTCGGCGCAGATATACGAGAATATTCCATTGAGTGGATACCTGTTATGTCATGGATGGGTACTATACAGCTCATGGTTGTTCGTATCAATGACCTTACTAATGCTTTAGAGCGTCGAAGACTCATGGATTGGGCTCATTTGGCGCATGACATGCAGACTAATCTTTCTGTTATTCGTCTAAGCGCGGAATCTCTGCCCGATGATATTGATGACTATAGCCGCCAGAAAGCAAAGATTCTCAATCAGGCAACAATTCTATTGCGACGTGTGCGCGATATTATGACAATAGCACGCAATAAAACTACTGAATTTCAAAAAATAAGTTCTGAAGAAATTTGTCGTAGGGTTATTGATGAACTCGACACTTCATCGTTATATTCCATAACTGTAAAAACGGATATTCAGTCTGTGATTTTTGATGCAGATCCGGAAAGAATTATTCGTGCAATTATGAATGCAGCTCAAAACGGCATAAAAGCTATGGCAGGAACGGAGGGAGTTTTGACTATAAAAACATTCGCCGACAAAGACCTTCTCTACTTCACAGTGACTGATACAGGAGTAGGAATGGATGAAGAAACAAAAAAGAACATGTTTGTCCCTTTTTTTACTACCTCAAGACGAGGTGGGGGAAGTGGCATTGGTTCGATGGTTATTCAGAAAACAATGAACGATCACAAAGGAAAAATTACTATAGATTCACAAATCGGTGAAGGCACAACCATTACCTTTATATTTCCCAAAAAACAATTACAAGGAGTAAAAATATGACAGCAGAAACATCATCATTGAAACTATTACCAAAGACTATTCTCGCACCTGAACAACTGCGATGGCATTGTCCGCTTGAATACTTAGAATTTGAAACAACAAAAGATGTTGAACCCTTGCAGGGCATTGTGGGGCAAGAAAAAGCCATTGACGCTATCGAAATGGGTGCTCAAATACAATCTCACGGATATAATATGTTTGTGTCCGGCATATCCGGCACAGGCAGATTAACAACAGTAAAACGATTATTGGGAAAAATTGCAAAAAATAAGCCCAATTTATTTGACTTCTGTTATGTCCATAACTTTAAGTCACCCGATTCGCCGCGTTTATTACGATTCAAAGCCGGGAGAGGTAAAAAATTCCATAAAGCGATGGAAGAGGCGTTGCTATTCTTACGCAGACGTATTCCTCAGTTATTTGATGAAGACTCATTTCAAAGTAAAAGACGTGAAATGGTCAGTGAATATCAAAAAAATGAACAACAGCTGCTCTCAGAGTTTAATGCCAAAATTCAGCCAAGTGGATTTGTGCTGGGTCAATTACAATTAGAAGACGGAACTATTACCTCTGAAATATTTCCGGTTATCAATGGTGAACCTGTGCAAATCACCGAACTTGACGAACTTATTGTAGAAAAGAAGCTCACAAAAAAACAAGTTGAAACGTACAAAAAAAAATACTTACAATTTAAAGCCGAATTAGTTGAGTTGGCAAGAACCGGTGTTAAACAGCTCAATGAGTTTCGAAAAACATTGCTGGAATTTGATAAAACCTCAGTCGGAGTTATTGTTTCCACTCTTTTTGAAGATCTTAAAATTCAGTTTCCTGAAAATGATGTAAAAGAATATTTTGAGGAAATAAAATCAGATATTCTTTCTCATTTGCAGATATTTGTTGCACATTCGGGACAATTAGATACAGAAAGAGGAACAGAGCTCACACCGGAAGAAATTCAAGAAAAATTCTTGCGTTACAGTGTAAATCTTCTTATTGATAATTCGCATCAGCAACAAATCCCTATTATTGTAGAAACATCTCCGTCATTTGCAAATTTGTTTGGAACTATTGAGAAAAAATATGATGCAAGCGGATTCTGGAAGACTGATTTTACTCAAATCAAAGCCGGTTCATTGTTCCGAGCAGACCAGGGTTTTTTGGTAATAAATGCACTTGATTTATTGCGTGAACAAGGTGTGTGGGCTGCGCTAAAAAGATTTTTGCTGTATGGCAAATTAGAAATTCAATCGGTGGATTCCTATATTCAAATCAGTCAAACTATGTTGAAGCCACAGCCGGTTGATTTAAATGTGAAAGTAATCATGATTGGTGATGCTGAAATTTATCATGCTCTATATTTTTCGGAGGAAGATTTTAAAAAGATATTCAAGATAAACGCAGAATTCGATTATGAGGCAAAAAAGTCTCGGGACATGATAGTGAATTACGCCAAGTTTATGAAGAAATTATGCGATCAGGAACAACTGTTGCACTTTAGTCGCACAGGTGTGGCAAGAGTTATTGAATGGGCAGTAGAGCATACCGAGTCACAAAAAAAAATCACATTACAATTTTCTGATGTAGCAGATGTCATGCGCGAAGCATCGTTTTTTGCACAAAAAAACAAGGCAAAAACCGTATCGGGAGAATATGTGGACTTTGCGCTCGAAGCGCGTCGTTTCAGAAATGATATATACGATGAAAAAATAAAAGAAAAAATTATTGACGGCAGTG
Organism: Chloroflexota bacterium; assembly: GCA_041917875.1. GTDB lineage: Bacteria > Bacteroidota > Ignavibacteria > Kapaibacteriales > UBA961 > UBA2353. Next base: position 5,514 of record JAYRWZ010000014.1, read on the forward strand.
TACTTATTGCAACAACAGGCGGCAGAGTCGGGCAAATAAACGGTTTGACGGTCTATGATACAGGGCTTGTTTCGTTCGGAAAACCCGCAAGAATCACGGTAACGGTCGGTGTTGGCACTACCGATATAATCAGCATTGAACGTGAAGTGGAAATGAGTGGAAGTATTCACGATAAAGGTATTATGACAATTACGGGTCTGATGCGTGAGAAATTTGCACAAAAAAGGCCGCTCACTCTCTCGGCATCGGTAGCTTTTGAACAAAATTATGGTGGTATTGACGGCGATAGTGCATCCGCCGCAGAGGTAATAGCACTTTTTTCCACATTATCAAATATTGCTGTCAGACAAGATATTGCAATAACCGGAAGTGTCAATCAAAAAGGTGATATTCAACCGATAGGTGGGGTAAATGAAAAAATTACCGGATTTTTTGAAATATGTCAAGAACGCGGACTCACCGGCTCACAAGGTGTCGTGATTCCTATACAAAACATTCACGATTTAATGCTGCCGACAAAAGTAGTTGATGCTGTCAAACAAGGATTATTCTTTATTGCATCGGTTGCAACCATTGACGAGGCAGCCGAAATTATGCTTGATTATCCGACCGGCGCGGCTGCAACAGAGGAAAATCCATTGTATTTATACTCGATTATTGATAAAAGACTTGGCGAATTGCATATAGCTGCCGAGATTGAACCGAAAGAAGAAAAGAGGAAGAAAAGAAGAAAGAAAAAACGTGAACAATCATCGACTGATTAATAGTGCAAAATTCCAATACGCATTGACAGTCAATTTTTCATTGAAGTAAGCGTCACCAGAGTTTTTAATATAGGAGAATCTTATCAATGTCACGTTC
>JAYRWZ010000015.1:0-5005 GCA_041917875.1 Chloroflexota bacterium
CATCAGCAATCAAAGCAGTTACGGGGCGTATTGTGCCTGTGTTGCTATTGGCATCTGATAGAGAAAACAGAAATGGCGAAATCGGTGTCTGTGGCAAATAACCGCCGTATTTTAAGACAATAAATGAATTGTTTTTAGCCGCCGCTGTTATTAATTCCGATGGAGTGTGTAGATAAATTACGGGCGAAAAAGTCGGCAAAGAAAGAGTATTGTTACCGGACATAGCCGTAATGGTAAAAATATACGGAGTATTCGTTGGAAATTGTTCTTGAGAAAACTCCGTTGATGTTACATTAAAAGAATAATCGGGCGAACTATTTGGAGAATAAGGATAAATATATGCCTCTATGGTATAAGAATCAGCATCAGGAAATTGCTTCCACTTGAGAAAAGGAGTTGTCTCATTGATCGGTCTTGCTGCAATAATATCCGGACCCGTTTTTTTATCATCTTGTGTTTCAAAAAATGTTACCGAATTAAATGTGGTGATTCCAACAAGTTTTTTTTGAGAATTTTCTCTGTCAAGTATAATTGCGGTACGTGAAAAGGTAGTGTCACAATACCAGAAAGGTTCTATGTCTGACTTTGCTTCATCCCAACGCATGATATATAATTTCGGAAAAATTGAAATAAGTATTTCATCGCCTTTTTTTCCGTCTATATTTGCAACGCGTACCCCGCGTTCGAATTCAGAACCTATACGAACACCATAAAAATGCTGTGTATTAAATTTTTCATAGACATTAGGTGAAGTTGAGCGAATGATGGAATAATTCCAAAGCGAGGGTTCAAATTCACCTCTGATGTCCGGCGTTTGATAGCTGTAATATCCGAATATTAGTTCTTTATTCCCATCGCCATCTATATCACCGGATTGCAGAAATTCTGTGCCGCCTTCGCCTTCGTGTATAAATGAAGATTCAAAAGTAAACCTACCGTTATCATATTCATAAATCATGAGATCGGCATCGCTATCGGCAAACACTATTTCATACTTTCCATCATTATCAAGATCATCAATTAAACAAAAAGGTCTTTCATGTGTGTTCTCTCTGCCGTCAGGTCCGCGCGGAGATTGATTTTCTAAACGAATTAATTCTTCATAACGACCAGCATTAAAACGAACGATACTTAAAACTGAATCACGAAACCCGAAAATTTCATCTTTGCCATCTTTGTCTAAGTCAAAAAAAGCTGCTGCTGCAAATTCTTTTCTGTTGCGTCTCAATTCCAATAAATCATTAGAAAATAGACTATTCTTAAATGTTGTCCCGTCATTTTTCATTTGAAAAGAACGGCTTGAATATGTTGATGCATCTCGTCTATAACAGAGAAGTTCCTTAATACCGTCACCATTTGAATCTCCAAATCCTTGCGGTATCCATATATCCGAGGTTGATTCCTTGAGTACAAAACCCTTTTGAGAATATTCATAGAGCCGTAACTCACTAAACTTTGTTTTTTCAGAGTTAATAACGGCTATCGTTCGTTTCTCTGAATAAAAAGGTGACACATCTTGTGAAAGATATGAAATAGGTAGAGTTAATCCTGTATTTTGCATGGTTTCAGTTCTACATTGTCTTGTATCAACAAACTCAAGAGGAAAAACTTGAGATAAGGTGTCGGCACCATCAATAAGTGCGGTCATTTTCACAGAATATTTTTCACTATCAATAAATGGATAATCAAGAATAATAGCATGATTACGTGATATTTTTTGCGGATAATCGAAAGTACCGAGAATTGTTGATTGCGACGAAAATAACTCAAGAATGACACGGCTGCGTTGTGAGAGGGTAACTGTAAATACGGGTTTGTTTTTATCATTTACCCATGTCGGTATGATCTCATGCGACAGTATTGTCAAAGCGGATTGATTAGAAACTATATCAATACGAATTCTTCGTTCGATTGTATTGCCATTGGTCAGATAGACTATGCTGCGCAAGGTATAGGAAGTGTCCAAAAGATTTGCGGTAGGTAAAGTGCCGAGAACACCAGTGGTTGTTCTTTCATTACGAGTTTGTCCAATTTGCGTCCATATTGCTTTTTCATTTGCATCTCCTTTTGCATAATACAGCTCGGAATATGCAAATAAAGGAACAACAGTATTACCCTTTATGGTGATATTCGACAGTAATGATTTATTTATTACCTGACCTTGTTGCGGATAGTCTATTGTGAAAAGTGATTGTTCCGCATTTTCTAAACTCTTTTCTGCATTGATAAGTCCGGCACCGTATTTTTCATCCCACCCTTTTTCTCCCAAATCAATTGCGGTAGAAAGTAAAATACCTCGTATATCATCAGGCGATAGCTGCGGATTTGCTCCAAGAAGCAATGCTGCGACCGCAGCACCATGCGGAGCGGCAGCACTGGTGCCCTGGAAACTTGGATTGTAGCGATTGCCGACTCTCGTTGTTGGAATCCCAACACCGGGCGCACAAATCGAGACATAAGAACCATAAGAGCTGAAACCGGCAAGAGACAATTTTTCTGTGAGCGCACCAACGGCAATGACATGTTCATATGAAGCCGGATAACGTCGTAACAAACGGGTTGGTTGTTGATTGTCATTTCCCGATGATGCGAACATAGTGACACCTGCATCATGGGCAAAATTGATGGCATCACGCACGAGGGGAGACTCAACAATATCGCCAAAACTCATAGACAGGACGCGAACCCCATTCATTGCTGCATAAACGATGGCGGCAGCTACATCATCCTCTTCAGCATTACCTGTGACATCGAAAGCTCGTAAAGACACGAGCTTTGCTTTAGGTGCAATGCCTGCAATTCCAATCAAATTGTTAGCTTTTGCAGCAATAATGCCCGAACATTGCGTGCCATGTCCTTGTTCGTCAATAGGCAAACCGTCTCTGATCGCGGCATCACCCGCATTAAAGACAGATTGGTCAACAAAATCATAACCGATGACATCGTCAATCGTACCATTGCCGTCATTATCAATGCCATCGAAATCACCCTTGACACCATTGCGCACTTCGGTGAACCACCAAGGATCAAATCGTCCGTTACCGTTGCTGTCCTCAAGTGGATTAACCCAAATATTGTCTTTAAGATCGTTATGCATAAAGTCAATACCGGTGTCAATTACTCCGACAAGAATGCCGTCACCGACACTGATTTTCCATGCTCTTTCAAGACCTAATGCTATGATATTCCATTGTTTAGATGATAACGAGTCATTAGGTTGGAATGATTCATCCAAAGTGAACTTTCTGATCTGATTCAAAGTTAAGACACCCTGTGTTTGCTCAAGGAATCGTTTGAGTGTCTGTTCATTATTCTCCGCGACTGTAATAGTGGCGTACTTTTCGAGTTCTTTGTATGAAGGTGTATTTGACAGTGTCTTGTACTTATGTTGAGATTGAATCTCAATAAACGGTGTAATTGTAAATAGTTGTTGAGAAGCAACTGATTCGGCGAATATGCCTATATTTGTCTTAGACGCAAACTTGACAATGTATGAAATTTGCTTTTGTGAAAACAAAGATGAGCAAAACAGCATACTTGATACGATGACACCAAGACGTATAATAAGACTTTGGTACATAGTTTGAATGTTAGAAAGTGATAAGCAAAACGATTCATTGTTTGACAAATTTACGGTAGCAAACGCAAAATGAAGAGTGTATGAACGTTTTTTTATTTGTTTAGCGAGAAATCAAATGTTATCTTCGCATCTTAGGAATTGATATAGAATACTTTTTTTAACTAATTCAAGGGAGAGTCATGGACAAACAACTTCTGCGATTTAATAGAGTTATCGCGATTTTGAGTTTTAGTGTGCTCGTCACTTTTGTAGGGTGTACGCCCAAAATCACTGAAGAACAATTGGCGAAATTGCGCGAATTGAGAACAGAATCTGCTCGTCTCGAAACAGAAATTAAAAAACAAGAAGCTGATAAGGCAAAAATTGATCGCGAACTTGCGAGCCGTCAAAAAGATCTCAAGGATTGCGAAGACAAGCGCAACTTTGTCAATCAAAAACTTTCACAATGGCCCAATGTTTGGGAATGATTGTCATTTTTCTTCTTTCATAAATTGAGACACACAGGAGCATACCATGAAATATTCATTCATATTAGTCCTTATTGCATGTTTTTCTATAGGTTCGGCATTTGCTGCTGATGAAGCACCGGATTGCTCAAAGAACGAAGAGTTCATGAAGATGAACTATACACGCGATCAAGGTGATATTTGTATCAAAGAATGGCAAACAAAAGTTAATGAACTCAAAGCTAAACTTGATGCTGCTACGGCTGCAACACAGAAAAGTGAAGCTGAATTGACTCGTATTACGAATGCGGTTGCCGATTGCAACAAAGATTTGTATCGTCTCATCGGTGCCACCGATGCAGATGTCAATGCTTTCAAAGAAAGACTCGGCAGACTCGAAGCTAACATTCGTGAAATGAAGGCACTCAGCGATGATATTTTGGCTGACCGACAAGACAAAGTCAAAATGTTAGAAGATGAATGGAATCAGCTCAAACAGATCAAAATTAGCATACTACCTGAATTTTACAATCGTATGGTTCAAGCCGGTCGCGACATCAAAGGGCTGTATCGCCAGAAAAAGACCAAAGAATATATTGTGCAAACATGGGCGAAGGAAAGAGATTGTTTGTGGACAATATCCGGTAAGCAGGAGATATATGCAGATCCATTCCAATGGCCTAAAATTTGGCAAGCCAATACAGATCAAATCCGTAATCCTGATATCATTCATCCGGGACAAAGATTGTTGATTCCCCCGGCTGGTGAGAAGACTTCTGAGGAAATGAAAGCAGAACGCTCCTATTGGAGAAAAAAACGTGCTGCGATGAATGCTAATCAAGATCAAGCAGCCGTGACACCGGCGGAAACTCCGGCAGCAACAGCAACTGCACCTAAATCGGGCAAATAAGCACATAGTTTTATACTGCGTTGATTGTGCGCCCCATCATTAGCTTAGTGGTGGGGCTTTTTTATAGTA
>JAYRWZ010000016.1:0-2026 GCA_041917875.1 Chloroflexota bacterium
GTTAATCGTGACGCTAATTGAGAGCATTCTTGGCGCAATTGTTGTTCACGTTCAGCTACGTTAACAATAGAAGGAGTTGAACCGGCGATCGCTGTATCTTGCGGCTCGCCAAACAATTGCAAGTTATGTGTAAACATATTGTGCTGTGCCACTTCCGTGAGTTCCCATTTTGTGTCCGGTTTTGTAATGGGCGTCACTTGGCGCGGCTCATCAAGCAATCTTTTTTGCTTAACGGCAATCCCTTGTTGCTCTTCATTGGCTATCCAATCAAGAATTTCTACAATTCCCGAGTCCTTGGCAACAAAGATATCACAAATATTATTTTTTTCACCAAAAGGTGCATAATATCTCATACCTCTGAATAACTGTTGCAATGTTTTAGAGTGCGCGCGAACCAAATCCGCTTTAACAATTATACTGATCGGCTTAATATCAGTTCCCTCACCAATCATATCAACCTGTACCATAACATCAATTTTCCCGTTACGGTACTCTTCAAGATGAGAGTTTCTTTCTTGTTCGGGTATGTCTTGCCCAATTCTCTCACTTCGAAATTGAGGATAAAACAAGCGAATAAACTCAAGCATAGCTGCAGCATGTTTATTACTCATTGCAATAACGAGTAATTGATGATTTCTGATACCAGAACTTTCTACGGTAGCTATTTGTAATGTTCGTCTTGTATAAATTTCTTCAAATCGTTTAAAAGCCGGAGCAAGCAACGATTCTAAATACACCTCGTGGAAACGTAATTTTTTACGCGCCAAAAACACGTCAATATCATTACCATCAGCCAGACTTGCCATTTGTTCCAACGAGAAAACGACAGTCTCACCGGTCTCTTTATTTTTTAATCGAATGCTGTAGTCAATGACATGCGCCTGCACTCTTTTTAAAATTTTTCCCTCAGTGTGGGCATCACGCAATGAAACTTCATGCAATGCCACATAATATTGTTCAATCTTCTCACCATTTCTGCGAAAGTCAAAAGGAACACCGAATAAAGTTTTATTGTCTGCACGCATCGGCGTGCCCGATAAAGAGACGCTGCACGAATGACTAAACTTTTTTATTTTCTCTGCCCATAAGCCATCATCGGAAAGATGATGCACTTCATCAAAGACAAACATACAAGGTGCGCTTTCGCAAAATGTAAAAAGTGCCTTATGTCCACCTTTTCCACTGGCATATTGATAGGTCGTAATAATGATATCAGTAGAAATATTTTTGAGAAAAGCTCTTTCGGAATCAGCCACACAAAATGAAAAAGATTGAGCACCAATATTGGAAAATAGTTTTTGCAACTCATTTTTATCCGCATATTGATCTCGCAGATTACCTCTCGGCACAAATACCACTAATTTTTTTGCAATACCTAAACTATGTGCAACAATGAAGGAAGCCAAGGCAGTAATCGTTTTACCATAGCCGGGAACAAACACGCCTAAGTGGTTCATCTCATTGTTTTTGAAAGCATTACTCAGTTTAGCTAAAAAAAGTTCCTGACCTTTTCTGAAGCGAAATCCATTCCTTAATTTTATGCCATCTATATTTATTTTCACGTCTTTATCTAATGCTGCATGTATCATCATATTTACTACTTTCCCCCTCTTTACTCATTTTTTCAAATTCAATTACACAAATACAAACAGTTTCAAGAAGTTAATTTTTTCAATTTCTTGAATAATAGTCTCACAGTAAAAAAAATTATTCTGTTTTGGTTGTAGGATTTTTCAATAGCGGTGGCTTTGCTTGTGATTTTTGCTTTTTCTGCACCTCAATTGTAGAAACCAGCAAACTTGGAGAACTTGCAGATACCGGCACTCCTCCCGATTCAGCCCCACACACACCGTTAAAAATACCTAAATCATTGGCTGCAACAACAATATTATTGAACGTTGTTAACGGAGTACCTATCAAATCCACACCTCGGACAATCTCATCGGGTCTGCCGTCGGCGAAAACTTTATATACCAATAAGGGCTGCACATTAAAAGCATTGGGCACAGTTCTTCCTGTAAAGGTA
>JAYRWZ010000017.1:0-2488 GCA_041917875.1 Chloroflexota bacterium
ATAAACTGAATGTCATCAACTGTGCGCCATCGGAGGGCACTTTATCGCCCTCGCTGATCACACCTTGAAAACTAATCTGACGTGGAGTGAGCACTTGTTGCTGTGAAACACTCTCGCTTATCGAACAAAACATTAAGCCGCATCCTAGAACTAATGCGGATAAACGGGAAGTAAGGGACATAGACCCTCCAAAAAATGAAGTAAAAAATAGTGTATGTTTAAGCACTTGTTTGCTGCGAAGTGTGACTGCCATATAACACATCATGAAGTATGTATAGGAAGTAAAACGATTTACGCCACACAACGTAGAGCGTATTACCGCTAAAATAATCAAAAAAAAAATCTCATTCATAAAAAATCTACGTATCAATGCGTAAACTTCCCTCAATATCAACGGAAGACCGCTTCCGAGAACTGAACATCGCATAGTCCGAAATGTGCGCAATTTATGTTCCAGACATTTGGCTAAATCTACTTTTGTTTCTTCAAAGTCAGTCTAAATCACGAAATTTGCAGATTCTACATTGACAATAACTTTAAGACACAGGAAGGTATTTCATGAAGTGGTACGCTACTTTTATCGTGATGAGCTATGCGATAATCCATTGCGGGGCGATGGCTCAGACACCGTTTTACCATACGGAAACACATTACAAAGAACAGAATTCTGAGCCGCGGGAACATGTGCTCGATATTGAGCGCATGTCATTGCAAGTGCGCTTCGAACCCGAAAAAGGAAAAGTACTCGGCACGGTAACCCACCATTTCAAGACATTACGTCAGAGCGTAGATTCCATTCTTTTCGATGCGCAAAAACTTACCGTCAGCAAAGCATTTTTGGGCAATAAACCGGTTCGTTTTGTGAGAACCGACAGCACAGTCATTGTGTATCCGTCCACATCTCTCAAAAGGAATATGCGCGACAGCATTACCTTCGTCTATGAGGCAACCCCGAGAAAAGGCATATATTTTATCGGATGGAAACAGAATGGTCAGCCGCAGACACCGGGAATTTTTACCATTCGTAAACAAATTTGGACGCAAGGACAAGAAGCCGATCACCGCTACTGGATACCGATGTATGATGCGACCAATGATAAATTTATTACGGAGACAATCATTACATTTGACTCCGAGTATCAGGTTTTGTCGAATGGGACATTGCTCAAAGAAAAGAAAAACAATGATGGTACAATAACATGGCATTATCGTATGAATAAACCCCATGCCGGATATTTATTAACAATCGGCATCGGCAAATATGCAATAGAAAAAAGAAAAAGTCTATCCGGCGTACCTCTCGAATTATGGTATTATCCCGAATATAAAAAAGATGTGCCGTATATGTATAAATACAGCGAAGAAGCCATGGATTTTCTTGAAGCCGAAACAGGCACGCCGTATCCATGGGAAAAATATTCACAAATTCCCGTACAGGATTTTATTTTTGGCGCCATGGAAAATACAACGGCAACCACATTCGGCGATTTTTTCCATACTGATGCAAGAGCATTTATTGACAGGAAATATATTGGGGTTAATGTACATGAATTGACCCATCAATGGTTTGGTGATTTAATAACGCAACGTGACCCGAAAAATATATGGCTGCATGAAAGTTTTGCAACATTTTATCCCAAATTATTCGACCGAAAATATATGGGCGAAGATTATTATGAATGGAACAGACGAGGCGAACATAATGCGGCATTAAGTGCTTCGGAAAAAGACCGTTTGCCCATAGTTCACCCCAAAGCCGGCACATCGCGTGTTTATCCTAAAGGGTCAGCAGTATTAGACATGCTGATGCACACCGTCGGTGAACAACAATTTAAATCCGCTATTGCGCATTATTTGAAAAAACACGGTTATGCCAATGTTGTCACCAGCGATTTTTATCATGCCTTTCAAGACACTCTCGGCTTAACCTTAGACCGTTTTTTTGATCAATGGTTGTATAGGGGTGGCGAACCTCATTATGAAATTACGCGGCGCACAATGAATGGCGAAACACATATCACTGTTTCACAAATTCACGCCACCGATGAATTAACACAATTATTTTCCATGCCTATAACAATAGAAGTGTGGTATGACAATGGGAAATATGACACAAAAACTGTGCTTATTGATAAGCAGCAACACACAGTCTCCATACCGCACACTCATGGCACTAATGTCGCTTTTGTCTTATTCGATCCGGGAAGTATTGTACTAAAAAAGGTAACATACAAAAAACAATTTGCAGAATTAGCGGCACAAGCACTTTATGCTCCCCGAATGATTGATCGTTACGACGCTGTTGTTGCTTTAGAAAAAGATTCTTCCAATAAAGAGAAAAAGCTGCAACTCTTCAAGCAGATTTATGAAAAAAACACATTTCATGCAATTCGTACAGAAATTGTGCGCCAGTGTTCGGAAATAAAAGAACGCCCTCCTGTATGCACAGCGCTTATTCATCAGGCATATAAGGATGCGGATGCCAATG
>JAYRWZ010000018.1:0-2044 GCA_041917875.1 Chloroflexota bacterium
AAATTATGTCTATAGTAAGAATATCCGATTAGATTACAGCGAATTAATAGTTAATGATAAAGAATATCCGAACGGTTTTCCACTCATTGCAAATATTAAAACAGATAAACAGGCATCACAAAGAAAAAACAAAGAAATTCACGCTCCATTTCAATTGTCAGCTTCACGCGAAACACTCTATTTATGGAATCCCGAAGGTATGTTGATTGACACATTATCATGGAAAAATATATCCGGTAATCGTGCATGGGGGCGCGACTCACTTTTACGACAAGGATATGTATTCACCGCCACACCAGGCTACAAAAATTCCAATATTGCTGATGGAATATGCACAATGCCGGAATTAGACGAGGGTTCCGGGATAAAAAATTCGCCCTTTCTCACAAAACTCTCAAATATTTCTGACAATGAAATAATTCACTTTACCACAAACAATGAAGAACCCGACGAAACATCACCGATATTGCCACTTGATTCTACGTTGTTAATAGAGAACACAACAACAATTCGTTTACGAAAGTACAAAAACAATTATATTCCAAGTCAAATACAAACATACACATATATATTCGAGAGCAAACAAGAATATCCGACGATTTTTCTTACTGCCCCCGACAAATTATGGTGGAGCGACTCCATAGGTATTCTCTATGATTCAGTAGGTAAAACAAATGCATTTAACAATACAGAAATACCTGTTTCTATTGAATATATTAAAAAAGACAAAAGAGAATTTTATGAAAACGCCGGATGTTCATTAAGGGGAACAACTTCAAGAGTATTACCGCAAAAATCTTTTGATATTGATTTTAGGAACAGATATGGAAATTCAAAAGTAGTCGGTGATATTTTACCGACTCAATATAAGGAATATGAGAAACTAGTTTTTCGAACTGGAGGACAAGACTGGACATTAACATCATATAGAGATAATATTGCATCGGAATTAGCAAAACATAGCGGAATACACAGTCAGAAATTCCAACCTGTTCGAGTGTATATCAATAATCAATACTGGGGACATTACATGATGCAGGAAAACTCAAACGATGAATACGTTTCAGCTAATCACAAGGTTGATAAATCACAAATTACAATCGTTGGAGCATCGGGTGAACCATTAGTTGGCTCATCTTATTTATTTCAAAAAATATTAGACAGTATAAAGATAACATACGGACTAAATAACGGCTTCTATAACTCATTATCAACTAAAATTTCTATTAAAAATTTTATATCTTATATTGCATTTCAATCTTATATAGCAAATGTAGATTTACCATCATCAAATATAAAATATTGGACTGATACAGTCAACCGAACTCTTTGGCAACCGATATTATTTGACACGGATTATTCGCAAGGATGCCTAATGGGATATGATGGCGACGTATTGGATAATCTCCTTAGTCCTGTACAAACGAATCATACCAATCACCCCGATAGAACAGTATTGTGGAGATTTTTATTTAATAATGAACACTTTCAACAATGTTATTTATTAGAATTATCAGACCTTCTCAACACAACATGCAATACAAAAAGTCATATCCGCATTATTGATTCCTTAACGTCAATAGTCGAAAATGAAATGCATGACCACAGAAAAAGGTGGACGATGATTACAAGTGATTGGAACCACGAAGTACAACGCTTGCGTGAATTTGCTACTGTACGACAAGATATAGTTCGGCAACAAAGCATTGAGCGTTTTGGGCTTGGCGGAATATGTTCTGTATCTGTTGCCGTTCACCCTCCCAATGCATCGGGAACGATTAAAGTAAGCAAAAGTATAGCAACCTCCCAAATGCAGCAAGCCGTCTTTTTTCAAGATATTCCTTTACCATTATCCATTAATGAACATCCGCTATGGAAATTCCTTCACTGGCGTATAGGGGATTCGATCATTTCCACAGATAAAAATGTGATAATTATACCGGATACAATATCAATGAATATTATTGCCGAATTTGTACAAGATTCCACAACTATGGGTAATGCCATCCCTATTGTAATTAATTAAATCTTGTATAAAGCAGCC
>JAYRWZ010000019.1:0-2492 GCA_041917875.1 Chloroflexota bacterium
AGCAGCGCAAGGCGTAAAAATAAGTTATGACAATCTTGACCAAACACTCAAAGATAAAATCGAAAGTACACGATTGGTTAAATTTGATTTGCCCCCATTGCCTACGGTTGCTTTTAATGAAGAAACTCTTGACCCACAGTACAAGCGAATAGTGGACGATATTTATAGAGGAAGCAATGTGTTTTTGGTCGGTGGTGCTGGTACAGGAAAAACATTCCTTGCAAAGAAAATTGCGACGGATATGTTTGGTCGGAAAACTTATACCATCAATTGCTCACAATGGACAAGCCCTGTTGAAATTATCGGTGGTCAGACCATCGAAGGGTATCAGGAAGGGAAATTGATTCGTGCATGGAATGAGGGAGCAATTTTGATACTTGATGAAATGCCAAAACTTGACCCCAACACAGCCGGTTTGCTCAATGATGCACTTTCCGAAGCACAAAAACCAGACCCCAAACAATCCATCATAGAAAACGCACGTGGTGAAAAATTTGAACGCAATCCAAATTTTGGTTGCATTGCCACAGGGAATGTATATCCAAACACAACAAGCATTGCCTATGGAGCAAATAATAAGCAAGACTTATCTTTGCTCGATAGGTTCGCCGGAAGTACCTATTGGATTGAAGCAGACCCAACAATTGAAAAAGGGTGGCTCGGCAATAATATGATTTGGAGTCTTTGCAATAAAATACGAGAAATTATCGAAACACGTCGCTATGAATCGCAAGTGTCACGTAGGTTCATGCAAACGTGCAGAAATGCGTATATTGCTGAAATGCACCGGATTAAAGAAAAAAATGTGCAAGCAGCAAATGATGGTCATAATCTAAAATCATGTATTGATAGTTTTATGAAAACATTTAATGCCTCGCAAAAACAAGTCATTGAATCTGCAATTGACTACTCAACGAAAATTGAACTTTATCAGTATCGCAAATTTGACGTTAATAAAGAAGTGTGGTCATGAGTAATGCAATCGAAGTAAATACACTTGAGTATAGCAAAAATTCACAAAATATTCATGTAATTTCTGGGTTTTCTGATTTTGAACAATTTATGGAATGGGCAATATCAGAAAACTTCCAAAAACGAACAAACAAAAATAAGTATGACGAGATTGTCAGTAGAGTAAACCGTGCTGCTTCTGACTCTCGAAGTGAAAGAGATTGGTACGGCAGACCGAATTACAGTAAAATTTTAGCAAATAATCAATTACGTGATTATCAAGATTTACCTAAGTTAAACAATGTACTTAACAAGTTTACTGAAAACATTGACTCTTCTCTTTTCTCAATGATAAAAAAAAGAAAATTGCGGTTTAATGATAGATTTGGAAACTTTTCCTTCGATAGAGCAAGTGCCGGATTGTTTATTCTTGATGAGTATTATAGCCCTTCAAAAAACGCAATTGTGGACGAAAGAAATGTTACAAAAAAAAACAATGCGTATTTTTTGAAAAGTGATAATAGTGTTGTAGAAAAAAGAAAACAACAAAGAGAAGACGGTTCACCCTATTACAAAACATCGGTACGGTCTGTATTTGCTTATTTCCCCGAAGAGCCACAACAAAGCCGTGCCGTTGAAATTTTTTCTGTTATTGGTCATGGTTGGACTAAAGGTGCGAATGAAATTCTTTGGTCAGGTATTGCTGCGATTACCGTTGCGTCAATACTTGAACAAGCCGGTATTCCAACTAAAATAAGTGGACTACAAACTAATTCAATTCAACATGATTGCTTTGCGACTATTATACCTGTAAAACAATTTCATGAAACTTTAGACATCAATCAAATTGCATTTGTGCTTTCTGACCCTGCTTTTTTTAGAATTTATGGCTTTTACTCTGTTCTTCATGGATACGATACTTTTGACTTTGCCTCACCGCCAAGTCTGGGTGCGCCAATTAAATCAGGTCACAAAGAAATGTTACAACCATATTTAGAAAAAGAATTGGAACAAGGAACAGTACCTTTGTTTTTCCCTCAAGTTTATTCCGAGCGTGATTGTGAGAACTACATTACCGATACTATTCATAATTTAGCAACATTATTTAATGGGAGTACACCGTGAACATACCTTTAATGACAGAAATACAAAACAAAAAACTCAATGAGGAACTATTGCGTATCACCGACGATGCAGACAATAAAAACGTGAGAATGCTTTACACTCCCTACGCAATGGACGTGTATGTTTCCTATCAGCGTTATGCCGAAGATGAACTTGATATAGGTTTGGAAACGTACTATGTACGCATTACACCCAATGGTGTCATTGACCACGATCCAATGACGACGATACAATTCCATTCTATGGCAGATAAAATTTCTTTTTTCAATTCTTTGCGAGAGCCGTGAGATGTTACTTTCTTATTCACCACAACAAACACTTAATGATAAGTTAGATACAAGGACAAAACTTTCTCTTCAATTACAAAAAAGACAAAGGGCACTATATTTTGACAATGCTCCGGCTATACCCTCAAA
>JAYRWZ010000020.1:0-2445 GCA_041917875.1 Chloroflexota bacterium
ATAATTCACGAATATAATACTTTTTAAATTCGTGTCCGTCTTTCTTGATACATCTCAGTGATACCCTCTAGTATCTTGTGTAATTACTTCATACCCTTTTTTGAAAGAAAGTGAATGTATTTTTGATAAATCAATTTCTACAATACCCAACTGATTAATTTCATTAAATTTCCTTTCAATTGAAATATCAGAAGTAGTTGCTATCCATGGATCACGAAGAACGGATGCTTTTGATGAACCATGTACCAAATGCTCGTTCAACGACCAATCACCATAAATATTTTTTGCAATAATACCATTTCCTGCTGCAATGTTTTCAACATCTACATCATTCAAAGCACGATATACAACTGATGACGATGGTTTCGTAACACTACCTATCCACTTTTCACCTGCTAATTTCTTTACTCCTCTGCCAAATATACCAACTTTTGACGTTAAATTTAGTCCTTTTCCAGCTAAGCCAACTCCACCGGCTATTACTCTACAACATGCAACATCCAGTTATACCAAACTGTGTCACTACCATCACGTTGCTTATACTTACTCAGGTCTAAAATAACATCCATTACATCAATTTCATTGCAACTATCTCTCTCATAATCCAAATTATCAAACCAACCCGGCTCGTGTTGTTTAATAAAACTTCGACTTCCATATCTTTTCATGGTATCTAGATCACGATTAAACTCTACGAGTAATCTTCTCACCTCGTTTGAGTCGTTTGGGTGATCTTTTATTAAATACACCTCATTAAAACCTTCACTATCTGAACTACGACATATCAACTTTATTTCTGGCTTTTGACACCCATATAGTAAGATAGCATAAAATAGAATTAGTATGCAGTTTTTCATTGTTTTTTCCATGCTATTACTTTACTAATATACCACTTGTGTTGAATTGAATCTTGATTGTTGTAACGAATGGCTTATAGCCTCGTTGCCATTGAAGTATATACCACGAATAAAATTGTGGGTATAGTCTAGAATACAACCGATGATCATTAAAATCATTATCATCTAAGCCAAAGTGATCATAAAGTGTCAGTTCCAAAGTGGCAGTATATTTATTACCATCTTGTTTGTAATCAAGAACCTCAACTTGATATGCATGCACATCATTAATCGTAATCATCAGCCCATTATCCTCATCTCCGCTACCGGCACCAAAGAAGGAACCTTTTCTATTAAATTGTGGTATTCTACTAAGTTGTAAAGTCAAATTTTCTGGTTTATATCCCTGACTTTTTTCAATATTTTTATTAAATTGTGGTATTATCTGATCATTAATAAACGCTTGAGTTGATGGGTGATTTGTCACACTTTCAGTCAATAAAGGGTTAGAATAAGGTGTCCCCGAACTTTCATAGAAATGATTAAATACACCTTGAACCATTGTCCTATCACGTTCGCTATCGGCAAAAGTTCGACCTAAACTTGACATATTACCCTCTAACATTTCATTTGTCCAATTTTGTCTATATGTTAGAAATTCTTTCCTGGTTAACACTGATGGTGTCTTATGAATTCGAGCATCAACTTGTTCAACTGTCAAGTATCCACTCCCCATATCCTGTCCTACCCCAGGTACCCTATCAGATTTTGCAATAATATTTGGATTCGATATTATCAATTCAACTCCAATAGGAATCTTATCATCTGCATAGCGATTCCATTCTCGCAATTGTTCAACTGTTGTATTATATTTTTTGGCTAATCCACTATATGTATCTCCTTTTTGAGTAGTATGCTTACAATCTACGCAATCTCCCTGCGGATCGGCAAACAAAATAGGATTGCCTGCCATAGCCGAGTAGGGGCTTTCCCAAGGTTGAAACACAGGATCACGAGTGAGCCATTGCGCCAAGGGCGGGTCATATAAACGATACTCGGTATTGAGCAAATTCCCTTCGCCGGGTTTGGGTTTTTCGCCTGTGGAAGCAATTTCCGCACTTACTTGATCGCCGCGGTCTTCTTCTTCCATGCCATTATAGCCATAGCGATAATCCGCTCCCGTGCTTGCCACTCTGCCGGCTTGCGCCATACCATAAGGATAATAATTGCCGGACATGGCTATCTCCGGTCGTGCTACATCACCTTCCACTTTTTTGCGATCGGTAATCACCACCCGCACATTACCCGTTTGATCTGTCAGCTCATAGAGTTTTTTGCCAACATTACGCGTGTAAGGCTGATTATTTAGCAAAGGAAAATTATCATGTGGTTTTTCTCCTTGATAAAAACGCCACATTCCTATTCTGTCCGGTGCATTGATAGGAGCTTCTATTAATGATATTTGTCCATATCTGCCCTCTTTTTTATAAATAGCCAATAAAGTACCAAGGGCATCATAGACATAATATGTGGTATGAAGTTGTTCATTATTGGCATTAAATACTGTTTTGCGTACTTTATTGCCCTGCGCATCATAATCAAATACAAT
>JAYRWZ010000021.1:0-6692 GCA_041917875.1 Chloroflexota bacterium
ACTCAAACCATTTGGCATAAATTTCTGTGCTTACTCTTGTTCCTGTATATACTACCCCGGATCCTTGTATTTTTTCCAAGTTTTGTGCCATCCACATCATTTTTTCATCTTCGGATTGCACTATAATCACAAATAAGTTTAGATTTTCTCTCAATAAATTCCCACGAATTGAAACAATATTTTTTCCAACTTGTGTTTTGATATCATTTTCTACTCGTCTGGTTGCGGTTGCTGTGGTGGCTAAAACAGCGAAATTAAGCGGAAGTAAATTTACTAAATTTACAATTTTTCGGTAAGAAGGAATAAAATCGTGTCCCCACGTAGAAACACAATGGGCTTCATCTACTACAACCATTGCGATTTTGAAATTTTTATCTCGTACCGTTTCTAACCACTTTATATTTTCCATTCTTGCCGGGTGAATATAGAGCAGTTTTAATTTTCCGTTCAGTGCATCTTCTATGGTTTTATTGTTTTCTTCTTCGGTATGTTGTGAGGAAATAAACTTAGCTGCTATGCCTAGCTCCTGCATTTTTTGCACTTGATCACGCATCAAGGCAATCAAAGGTGAAAAGACAATTGTAACTCCCTCAAATTGTGTCGCAGGAAATTGATAACATAATGACTTACCAAAACCTGTTTTTTCAATCAAAAGTACACGCTCTCCTTGTAATATTTTCTCTATTACTATCCATTGATTGTCGTGAAAGTTATTAAAACCAAAGATCAATTTTAGCTTTAGTTCTGCTTGCTGCCTTGTCATTGTTATGTCTTATTATTTACAGCGCCTCTCTCCTCGTACCGCAAAACGCCGTTCGTTTCCTCAAAACTACTAAACTTTCATAACAGAAACAAATGTAAAGTACTCAAACTTCATTATGAGTGAATACCTCCTCTCTTTACTATCCCATAGCTCGCATTCGTTCACTATAAATGGCTCAACTTGTTTCGTTACAACACTACTTAACACATCATGGTAAATGGACTTTTGATCTCTTATTGATACCTTCCCAATACAATATACGCAGCCCTAAACAGCATAGTGCCCAACTTTTATCATTGTACCAACATCGCAATGGGCAATCATATCTCAGTTGTCACATTCGACCAGGCAGCAATCCCAAAGTATTGCTTGTGACTGCAATGTAATGTCTATTTTTCTCGCGCGCACTATCGCTAAGATCCCTATGACATCGCACCCATCACTATATTCTTTGAGCAACACCATGACAATGCCGATATTGATTCTTTTCTTTTGAGTCGCTTGTATTGAGGTCTATACATAGACAAACTTTTGTGAAAAAGAGCCGATAGAACGCCTCGCCTAAACCCCAAAACGAACCAAAAAGTGCATCCTTTGCTCCTTTACCAATAATGCAATGCTGCTGATGGCTTCCGTATTTCAAATCCTTACATATCAAGCACATCAACTATCAACATCAACCATCAACATCTCAACATTCACTGTAATTACAGTATAATTTGCGAAATACTGTTATTTTGCGCATCACACAGTGAGTGCTGTGTTACATTTACTACACCACAATAGGGGCGTGTATGTCATTTGCTTCAATGTTTGGAAGACTTGGCTTTTTTCTTAGTCTTTTACTTTTTTCTTCGATATATGTCCAAGCGGCAACATCGCCTCTGTTTATAGAAAACAAAGGACAATGGGATAAGCAAGTTCTGTTTATGGCACGATGCAATGGCTATGGCGCATGGATAACACAAACCGGTATTACCTTTGATTATTATCGCTCTATGGGCAATGCTGCCTCGAAAAGTAAGAACTCACCCCATGAATTGTTACATAATAAGAAAACACAGACTGAACATCATGTGATACACATGACATGGGATAAAGGACTGCCCCCCTCCGACATTGTTCGCTCCAATCAATCCCCGACATGGCATAATTATTATTATGGCAATGACCCCGCGCAATGGGCAGAACATGTATCACTTTATGGCGAATTACTTTTGCGTAATATATGGTCAGGTATTGATATACGGCTGTATTTCGAGAATAATAATTTACGCTATGATTTTCACACCGCCCCTCATGCCAAACCACAATCTATAGTACTGAAATTTGATGGCGCAGAATATTTACACATCACACAATCATCGGCTTTGGAGCTGGGGACACGCATGGGAAAAGTTGTTCATGACGGCTTAATGGCATTTCAATATATTGACGGTAAAAAAACTCTTGTCAATGGTCATTTCAAACAATTATCCGCACAGCGTATCGGTATAAATACCAGTGAATATCACCAAGATAAACCGCTTATTATTGATCCGTATGTCTATCAAACCTTTCTTGGCGGCGGTGCTGATGATTTACCGTTCGACATGGTCATTTTAAATAATGCAACGCTTGTAACAGGCACCACACAATCCACAAATTTCCCAACGAAAACAGGCTATGATAACACATTTAATCTTGCAAAAAGTGAAGCATATATCACTTATATGCAAGATGATGGGAAAGACATTGTGTGGTCAACATATCTGGGACAAAACACCATCAATACCCAGCAAAATTACGGCTCACGATTATTGATTGATAATAATGAGATTTATCTTGTGGGTGTCGGTGGAAGCGGGTCATTTCCCATCACAGCAGGTGTGTACGATAATACCAATGACGGAGTAACAACCCCGGGCGAAGGGGATGGTTTTTTTGCAAAATTTACTGCTTCGGGTGGTTTGGTCTTTTCCACATTTATCGGCGGTCCCAATGGTGTGGGTTATCCTTTTGGTTTAGCAAAAGCCAATGATGGCACTTTTATTATAAGCGGACTTTGCCCGACAAGCAAAAGACTCCCATCAACTATAAATGGTTATTTAGGCGGAAATAATGATTTTTTTGTGATGAAAATGGCAGCAAACGGCACCTCCCGTCCTTGGGCGCGTTTTCTTGGTGGTGGTGCCGAAGATGGCAATCAATCGGGCGGTGTACATATTACCAATGTTGGGGTGTTGAGTAATGGAAATATTGCATTTTCGGGTGGCGGTTCCTATTCAAATTCATTGAATAGAGATTGTTATGTGGCATTAATATCATCGGACGGTAATAGTGTGATTAATTCATTCTTCGTGGCTGGAAGCGGCGATGATATTATACACGGTATGGCTATTGACAAGGACGATAATATTTTTATTACGGGTGAAACATACAGTGCAAATTTCCCCATACCTTCCGGTGGATTTGCCCCTTCATTTACGGGTACAGGAACTAATGGATTTATTATAAAATATTCGTCATCATTGTCTGCTTTAGGCGGCACATTTATTGGTGCAACCGACACAAAATGTTTTGATATTGCTATTGCGAAAACATCGACGGAAGTATTTATTTCCGGTGTGACAGGCGGACCGACCACATTTGCAGCTTTTGTTGTTAAACCACATGCTCCCAATGTAGAAACAGGTATTATTGCAAAATTTAATAATGCACTTTCTTCTTTACTGTACGGCTCTTATAATACAACCAATGAAATTCGGAATATTGAGGCAGCCGATGCCGGTGAACGTTTTTGGATTAATGGTTTTTCCCATCCGAGCATGATTACCACACCGGGTGTCTATGATAATACACCCAATGGATCAATAGATAATTTTATTTCTTTTATTTGCATTGATTCGGCATTTTCACCAACGGTCTATGCCGGTACAACCAAGAATATTTGTTTGGGAGAATCCGTAGAAATCGGTAAAGATCCCATTGCTGGAAATGGATATTTGTGGACACCTCCCACAGGTGTCACCAATACTACCGCCTCAAAAACATTCGTAGCGCCGACAACAAAAACACGCTATACGGTTCTGGTAAGTAATGGCGCTCAATGCCCTATTCTAGATACTGTCACTGTCTTTGTTTTTCCCAAACCGATAGTGCCGGATTCTGTTTTGCCCGAAAAATGTTTGGGTGGTGGGGAAATATATCGCTTACCGCGCAATTATGGTCCCGGTCACACATTTTCATGGGATATTACGGGCGGCGTCATCAATGGACCTAATGATCGACAAGATGTGAATGTCTCATGGACTCAAGTAGGAACGGGAACACTTACCGCTAAGGTCACAGGTCCCGGAAATTGTACTGTCGAAGGTAAATTTACCGTGAGAGTAAATCCTGCCATGACCGCAGCAATTACCGAACCTAAAGATGACGGCATTTTTATATGTTATGGCAAATCCGTTCAATTGCAAAGCGTCGGCTCAGGCGGCACCGGCGCGGCTTCCACTTTTACCTATAGATGGGATCCGCCCACGGGATTAAGTTCTCCCATTATTGCTTCACCTGTTGCAAATCCCACAATATCAACAAAATATAAAGTAACCATTACCGATACCAAAGGTTGCAGTTCCGTGGACAGTGTCTTTATCAATGTGGGCAATGAAATGAAAGTGTCACTTGGTAATGATATTATTCAATGTTATGGTGTGGAAGCGCGACTTACTGCAAGTGTTTTGGGCGGAGATCCACCGTATATTTTTGAATGGCGCGAAAATGGAACCACTCTTATTCAATCGGCAACAACAAATGAATTAAAAGTGACACCCTTATCGAATATGTCATATACAGTCATGGTTTCCGATGTTAATAATTGTGTGGTACACGACACCATTGTTATTTCGGTGAATCCTGAAATTAAGGTAACGCTTAGCGATGATATGGGTGTATGTATCGGTGAAAAAAAGATACTCAATGCACAAGTTGCAGGCATAGGACCTTTTACCTATCAATGGCAACCAACAACAGGATTAAGTGACGCAACGGCACAAAATCCGGAATTTACCGCTTCCATATCAGGACAAACGAAATATACACTCACCGTCACAGGAAAAGATAATTGCACCGGAAAAGATGAGATAATTATCACCGTTGGCGGGGCTGCTTCTCTGACAGCACCGACAGATCATACGTTTGCAAGTTTATCGGGATGTGAAAATGAAAAAATAGAAGAAATAGAAATAGAAAATACCGGTACCGATCCAATAGTAATGTCACCTCCCACAATTATTGGTAATGATTTTACGTATATCAGTTCGGATATTCCGCTAAACTCTATACCCGGCGGTGCAAAAGTAAAATTACGTGTACGCTATGCGCCGCAAAATCAAGGTACTTCACAAGCTACATTACGATTAGTGTATAATCCGTGTAATCAGACCAAAGATATTATTCTGAAGGGCAATAAAAGTGGCATTACCGCACCGCAAATTCCCGATAGCGTCAATGTGGGAGATATAGTCTGCGAAACTATGATGGGCAGCGCAACATTTACTATTACTACAACGGGTACCGATAATTTTACGATTACTGTAAATTCCGCCAATGGTGCTTCATCGCCTAATTTAATAACGGGTGTTACTCTTTTCAGCGGTTCGACACAAACATTTACCGCGCAATTAGCAGCTCAAAATACAACGCCGAATGGTTATTTTTTCGGTTATATTGACATTACGCTCACTCCATGTTCCATACAAAAACGAATAAAAATTTCCGGCAGACGCATCACACCTCCGACAATGGCTGCCTCACCTCTTGCATTGAATTTCGGTATTATAAATCTGGGATCGCCGACAAGCCGCATGACAATATTAACCAATACAGGCACAACCCCCATCGCATTAAATACGAATAGTTTGGCAAATGTGGCAGGGCAATTTGCCATAATTTCCACCAATCCGGTTTTACCCACTCCACCGCAAACCATTGATATTCTTCCCGGTGGGACATTAGAAGTAACCATTGGCTTTTCTGCAACGGTTGTCGGTGAAGAATCCGATAAATTAGAAATTACTTCTCCGCCGCCATGCGCATTATATGTGGGTGTGGAGCTTATCGGCGAGGTTATTGATAAAAATGTTCCCTCTATTGAGGCAAAAGATCTGACATTTACAACTCCTCTCAAAATAGGTGAAACAGACAATGGCAATGTGATTGTCATCAATAATGGTAATGGACCCGTCACTATCTCTGCGACAGCGGCTGTGTTGGAATCAAATGATGATGCAGTATTTACTGTATTGCCTTTTGCCCCCCAAGTGCTTGGCTCCACAGGCGATCAAATGTCTATTCCGATTCGATTTGCACCGCAAGCGGGAACCCCTGACGGCATAAAAAAGGGCATACTCAAAGTGACAGGTCAGGATCAATCCGGTGCGGATGTATCAGACCAATGTACGATTACCGCAACTGTTGTGAGTACATTTATTCCCACATTTGCTATGGAAGGGCATAATTTCGGTGCCATCGGCATTGGTACATCTAAAGATAAAGACATAGAATTAACCACCAATTCTCCGACCGATGAAATCATACAATCGGTGATTGCCACCAATGGTGATGTCGGCGATTTTGCTGTTATCGGCTTTGTTCCCACAGCGGTCAATAAAAATCAGCCCTTACCAATAACAGTGCGCTTTACGCCACAAAGCGTTGGTACTAAACAAGTAACACTAACAGCAACAAGTGCAGCCGGTTCACAAACAACCTCGACAATCACGGGTGCGGGAGCAAGTTCCTCGGCAGTTCTTGTCGTAGGCGATAATCAAGGATATGCCGGCGATATTGTTTCTATACCCATACGTCTTTCGCAAGCGTTTCAACTTGCACTATCGGGCGCGAAGGAATTTCATGGTCAATTAACCATGAATGCCACAGTGCTTGAACCGAC
>JAYRWZ010000022.1:0-4951 GCA_041917875.1 Chloroflexota bacterium
CATATTGTTACTAACTGATTTTGTTGTAATTTTGTTAAGATCATATCGGGGAGTTGTTTTGTAAGTGTAAGTTGTTGTTGTTTTTGCAAATATACAAACATTCAACTTCCCGACTTTTGTTTAAACAAGTTCAATATAAAAAAAGGAAAGCAAGCATTGCAGTATTATGAAAAAGCATTAGCACTTTCCGAAATTGTCGGGCATAAACATGATGTTTCTACCATAATCGGTAATATGGGCTTGAGCTATACTTTACTGGAGGATTATCAGATGGCATTGCAATGTCATCAAAAAGCTCAGATATTGTCAGAAGCTATAGGTGATGTATCGGGTATTGCATTTAATATTGCTTGTCGAGGATATTTATTGTCAAAACCGGAATATCCGTCATACAATCCTGAACTTGCCGAGCAGTATCTCATAAAAGCAATCTGTTTATTTGAGGAAATAGGAATAAAAAAAGAGAAATATGAATGTCATAAAGACTTAGCGGCACTCTACAAAAGCATTAATAATTGGGAAGGTTATGCCTTACATTTAGAAAAATATTTCGAAGTAAAGCATGAGATTCACAATGAGGATGTAAAAAGAGAATCAGAACGTTTTATACGAGAACGTGAAGATGCCTTTAATGAGCGTGAAAGAAATTTGTTGCTTGAAAGAAATAATGCTTTAGAGCAAGCCAATATCTTTAAAACAAAATTGCTTGGAATAGCCGCACATGACTTAAAAAATCCTTTGGGCAATATACTCGGAGCTGCGGGTGTGATTCGCGAAGAAAGCGGCAATGTGGATACGGTGCATGAGTGGTTAGAAGTTATCGAAGAATCAGCACAGAGAATGAGTTTATTGATAAACGATTTGCTTGAGTCATCAGCCGCAGCTTTAGGGAGTATTGAAATTAAAAATGATATATGCAGCATTGCTGAAATACTTCGTGCCGTGCATAAACAATGCGAACCATTATTCAAGCGTAAAGAGCAAGTTGTTTCTTTGTCATTATGTCATGATGACAATGTACAAGGCGATGAAAAACGATTGTTTCAAGTATTTGAAAATATATTGAGCAATGCTTCAAAGTATTCGTTTAGCCATACATTTATTAGTATTAATGCTGAACATACAGATAATAGTATCCGTATAAGTGTTCATGACCAAGGTCAAGGTTTGTCCCATGATGATTTAGATAAACTGTTCGGTCAGTTTCAGAAACTTTCATCCCTGCCTACAGCCGGTGAACATTCTACCGGTTTGGGTTTGCATATAGTCAAACATATAGTTGAGTTGCACGGCGGAACAATATGGGCAGAAAGTAAAGGTAAAGGATATGGTACTACATTTATAATAGAATTACCGAGCATCAAAAGCAGGACACAATTCAATGGCGAATAATGAGTATAAGTGAGTAGTTTCAATCACATGGTTTTTAAGAAAGTGTATCGTTATATTTCGGATTCTGATTAGTCGAAATGGTCAAATATTAAGCAATCACAGTGATTATTACATTTCTTGATGTGTAAGTATGAGCGGCACAGAATCTATCGGAAGCACTTTGTTTCGGGCATAATATCAAAATAAAAAAAGACTGCTCAAACACAATGAGCAGTCTTTTTTTTTAGAAATAATCGGGTCAATATTAGATTTTTGTTACCACAATATAGGTTGAACCGATATAGCGCTTTCCCTTTGCCGCTTTTTTCATCGGTGGAGGGTTTATGGGATCGGAATTTTCAGACGGAACGATGGAAATTCTATCCGCACTTACACCTTTGGCAATAAAAAATGCTTTTAATGTTTCACAACGCTCACGAGTCAATTTGAGATTTGCTTCTTTGTTCTCCATTTCATCAGGGTAAGAAGAAATCTGTACTTTGACAGACGGATTCATAATCAAGGCTTCTACGGTTTCGGCAAGAAATTCTTCTGAGCCGACACGCAGTTTTGATTTATTAAGTTCAAATGGTGTTACAGGCAAAGGCAAACGAATACCTGACACTAATGGTTTTACTAAAAAGTCACGTGATAATTCTGAATATTTTGAAGTTCTCGGTGTTGAGACTGTGACTTCCTCTTGGAAGAAATCGGGATGTTCGATTTTGACTTTATATGTCTCGCCGGGCTTCAAGCCGGTAACAAGATAGTATCCGTCTTTGGCATTGCTTCTGCTTGATCCTACGCGTTTATTATTGGAATCATAAAAGGTAATATTCACACTTGCAGGGTTACGGTCATTCGCCTTTAAGACGGTGCCAGTCACACTCACTACAACGTTAATTTGTGCAAATATAGAGTGCGAGAAAATTAATGAAGATAGGGTTAACACTAAAGTAAGAATTCTTTTCATGTTTATTTACCGCCTTTCTTTGTAGTAGTATTTGTTTGTTTGAGCAAACGAACGCTACCATCGGCACAACCGATAACAACAGTGGAGGCATCGCTGACTAAGTCCACGCTCCATACTTCAGTTCCAATGTCCATTTTCATAATGTTCTCACCTGTTGAAATATCCCACATTTTCACAGATTTATCCAAGCTTCCGCTTACTAATGTTTTATTGTCGGATGCTATGGATACATCTTGGATCAAATCGCTGTGGGCAACAATGGTGCGAACGAGTTCACCCGATGGCATGCTCCACACTTTAATGATTCCCTCCTGATCGGCAGAGAAGAGATTTTTAGAATCCATGCTGAACAGAACGGTTAATACTGAGGCATTGTGTCCTTCCAAACTCATGATTGGTTCGCGGGAACTGGGGTCAGTTGACCATATTTTGATTGTTCTGTCATCGCTGCAACTGGCAAGAAATTTTCCGTCATAGCTGTAAGCGACATTATTTGTTTGTAATGAATGCCCGCGTAATGTTTTTACTTCTACACCATTTTTCACATCCCACAGTTTGACGGTTCTGTCAAAACTTGTGCTAGCCAGATAGCCGCTGGTATCATCTTGGCTGAAATAAACCCCGATTACTTCGGCTGTATGGCCTTTGAGAACATTGATCTGTTTACCGGATTCTACGTCCCATATACGAACGGTACGGTCACTGCTTCCGCTCGCAAGCATTTTGTCATTACCGGAGAATGACAGATTGTTTACCTGACCAAGATGCCCTTTGAGGGTACGGAGTTCTTTACCGTCAGGCAAGCTCCAAATTTTAATTGTTTCATCAACACTGCATGTTGCAAATCGTGTATCGGCTTCGTTAACGAAAACGCCTAATACTTCATCGTCATGCTTTCCTACTGTCTCAATGCTGTATGTTCTTTGCTGTGCCAGAGTGGGCATCACAACCAAAAAGAACAAGGGAACAGCGGAGATGAACGCTCGTAATGATTTCACCATAGAGAACCCTTTAATGAGTAAATGTAATTGAATTATACAGTTCGTAATAATTGTTCAATGTCTTTGAGCATCGCATAGACAGCTTTGAGTTCTGCACGAGGGATTCTGACCGAATCATCGTTGTTTGTATCACCGAGGGCAGAACCATGAGTCTCTGTGTGTGCTTGAGTTTCTTCTTGTGTTGCTGATGCCGATGCCATAAAATCAAAGGGGTTCTCAGCAAGAAACTCGTTGACATCCGTTGATTTCAGTTGTAGCTTTGCATCAATAACCGACAATCGTTTTTTGCGCAGCATAATCTTGATAACTTTCAATAAATCAAGATCTTTTTGAGTGTAAATCCTATTGCCGGCACTATTCTTTTTGGGGCGCAACTCACCAAACTCACGCTCCCAATATCGCAGAACATGTTGCTGTTCGTCAATGAGTTTTCCGACCTCACTAATGGAAAAATATTTTTTCGTCGGCTCGAACATTTACCACCTAAATATAACTTTGTTGACACACTATGCTTTGCCACAAACGCAAATATAGAAGGATTGCGCAAAAAAAGGAACACTTTGGGCAAAAATTTCTTAATATTTTATTGAAAGCCCTAAAAAAGTTGCAACAAATTTTGTCATTTCTAAAAAAGTTCTTAATTTTGCGGACGCTTTTGGCGCACTTGCCAGCTTAGCTCAGGGGTAGAGCAGCTGATTTGTAATCAGCAGGTCATGGGTTCAAATCCGATAGCTGGCTCGTTCATAAGTCCTTAACTATCTAAAGTTAAGGGCTTTTTTTATGCCTCTCTGTCTCCTTGTTTTCTCTTTTCCATTTTGAATTTTGGTGCGAATATGATCACATTGTACGGCAACATGTCTATGAGTGTGTCCGTTTTTATTGCAAGCAAATCGAAGATTAAAAACGTTCGATCATTATAAATGACTATTTTCGCTGCTTATCTTTATCGTTATTCACAAAACAATGCCATTACATATTATCACATCCGTTGAGGAAATGCATAATTACTCCTCAGTCTTACGCGCAAAGGGAAAATTTATCGGTTTTGTGCCCACGATGGGGTATCTCCATGAAGGGCACGCTGCACTTATCAGACATTCATGTCTCAAAGCAGACATCACTGCCGTCTCGGTTTTTGTTAATCCTACCCAGTTTGGACCCAATGAGGATTTTTTACGTTATCCACGTGATTTTGAAAGAGATTGTCGCATAGCTGAAGAAGCGGGTGCTGAAATTATGTATGCCCCCTCGGTTGAAGAAATGTACCCAAGCGGATATTCTTCTATGGTGCTTGCCGGTAAAGAAGCTCAAGTATTCGATGGTATTGCTCGCCCGGGTCATTTTAATGGTGTTGTTACTGTTGTCACCAAATTGTTCAATGCCGTAAAACCACATATTGCTGTGTTCGGACAAAAAGATTATCAACAAACTTTGGTGATAAAACGTATGGTCAAAGATCTTGACTTAGACATTCGTATTATTATTGCTCCGACCGAAAGAGAGCATCACGGTTTAGCCCGGAGCTCCAGAAATGTCTATCTTTCCGAGAAGGAACGTGAAAATGCAGCTGTGATTTACAAAGCCCTGAAAGCCGCGGTTGTTGCCA
>JAYRWZ010000023.1:0-5387 GCA_041917875.1 Chloroflexota bacterium
CATTATCCTACACAAAATGGCAAAGAGCAAAGCGTTCGATTCGGTGTGCAGCTGAGGAATGGCAAGCGACATTTTCTTGGGAGACTCAAAAAAAATATGAAAGAAATTTTGCACAGAAAAAGAAAAGTCCGTATATTGCAGACAAAGTACTCCGAAATCCAAAAATAAAAACAGTTATGGTACTCTCAAAAGCATGCATATATGGAATACAGGCAGCGATTTACGTGGCATCGGTCAAGGATGTGGGGTATGTTTCTATCCAAGAAATTTCAGAAAAACTCAACATATCTTTCCACTTTTTGACAAAAGTATTACAGCAGTTAACTCAAGCCGGTATATTGAATTCCTATCGGGGACCTAAGGGGGGAGTTGCTCTGGCAAAACAAAGCGAGCACATCTCACTCTACAATGTGATAGCGGCAATTGATGGCACCGATATATTTACGGAATGTATGCTGGGTTTGCCCGGATGCGGCATAGCGACTCCTTGTCCTGCGCATGACTCTTGGGCTGAAATGCGTTCAAAATTGTTTACTATATGTCATAGAACAACATTGCGCGACTTAGCGGAAAAAGCCAATCAGTACAATGTGCGGCTCGCAAATCTTCCATTAACTCTGTGATCAGCAGTTGGTGTTGTAATTATTTAAGACAAAATAGGGCTAAATCTTAATTATCGTATGAAACAGACATCTTCGATCGAACATCTTCATTGCGCACATTGCGGGGAGCATTGTAGCAATGACATTGTCCTTGATGATAAGGCATTTTGTTGCGACGGATGCAAGACTGTTTATTCCATACTTCATGAAAATGGTTTGTGTGATTATTATCGTTACGATGATCACTCACTCACATCACTCAAAAATATGTCGTACAGGAAGGAACGATTTGCCTATCTCGATGAACAGGAAATGTACGACAGATTGCTTGATTTCCAATCGCCGACACTTAGCCGCACACGTTTTGTGTTGCCGCAAATTCATTGCGCTTCTTGCTTGTGGTTATTAGAAAAACTAAATCGCATCAATAATGGCATCATTAGGTCCACCGTTGATTTCACTCGCAAAGAACTTTCGGTGGAATTTGATCCTGTTGCCACTTCTTTACGTTCCATTGTCGAGTTATTAACTGCGATTGGCTATGAACCCTCCATTACGGTAAATACCAATACAAAGCCGGTGCATAATGCGAAAAAATCATTGTACTTAAAAATAGGACTGGCGGGTTTTGCAACCGGTAATATTATGTTGTTCAGTATGCCGGATTATCTTGATACTACCGATGTTCTTACCACGGAGTACGGTATAATTTTCAGTGTACTCAATATTGCACTTGCAACTCCGGTTTTACTCTATTCGGCGAGTGATTATTTCAAAAATGCTTACAGAGCATTTACCACACGTTCTATGAGTTTGGATGTCCCTCTTGCCCTCGGTATTTTTACATTGTATGTGAGGAGTATTTTTGATATACTCATGAATCACAGTCCGGGATTTATGGATTCATTTTCCGGACTGGTTTTTTTGTTGCTTATTGGTAAATTGGTACAACAACGTACTATTGATGCCTTTTCTTTTGAAAGAAATTATGCTTCGTATTTGCCATTATCGGTACAGGTTTTAGATGCCGGCAGCGAAAAATCCCAATCAGTCACGTCCTTGAAGACAGGTGATATAATCAGAATAAGAAATAAGGAAATTGTTCCGACCGACAGCATTTTATTAAGTCGTTTGGGGCATGTGGATTATAGTTTTGTAACCGGCGAATCCGCACCGGTAGAACTTGTGCAAGGAGCTAAAGTGTATGCCGGTGGTCGTATCGTTGGCAATTCCGTAGAATTATCGGTACAAAAGGAAGTATCGCGCAGTTATCTGACACAACTGTGGAATAATGATATATTCACAAAAGACAAAGATCGTGCATTCCAAAATATTTCAGCACGGTTCGGTTTGTGGTTTACTGCTTTTGTGATTGTTTTTGCTCTTGGTGCGGCACTTTTCTATCTGCCGAATTATCGCATTGCTGCCGATGTTTTTACTGCAATTCTCATTATTGCTTGTCCTTGCGCATTATCTTTAGCGGCTCCCTTTGCCTTAAATACTGCAATGCGGATGATGGCTCGCAGAAAATTGTTTTTGAAAAATACGGATATTGTGCTTGATATGGCTGCGGCTGATACTGTTGTGTTTGATAAAACGGGAACATTAACGAATGTAGAAGCCGATGATGTACAATTTCATGGACAAAGTTTGGACGAAATTCACAGAATCTATGTATGTGCATTGGCAAAACATTCATCACATCCTCTTGCCGGTGCAATTTATCGTTCTATGCAGTATAATGCCGTTGATATAATTCCCGACGATTTTTCAGAGATAATCGGTGAAGGCATAGCTGCTCGCTATGATGATATACATATTCGCTTTGGTTCTTACAGTTTTGTACAAAAAACTTCAGAGTCGCATTTCGGTCAAGACATAGAACAAAGTACGGTTCACATCACTATCAATGATGTGTATTATGGATATTTTGCTATTCATAATTCATTTCGTAAAGGCATAGAGCAAATTCTCAAAGTAATGAACAATGACTATAATGTGCATATAGTGTCGGGCGATTCACCGAAAGATGCTGCCCACCTTAGAGAATATATTCCGGACATGCCGATGAGTTTCCGTCAAAAACCGGAAGATAAAATGCAGTATGTGCGTGAATTATCACAGAAGCATACTGTCATTATGGTTGGTGATGGACTTAATGATGCAGCGGCATTGCAGGCAAGTGCCGTAGGAATTGCTATTACGGAAAACACGGCAGCATTTACTCCGGCATCGGATGCGATTCTATCGGCAGAAAATTTAGCGGAACTTCCTGTATTTCTTGAGTATGCGCGTTATACCAAACGAACGATTATTAGGGCATTTATAATATCAGTTTTTTACAATATCTTAGGGCTGTGGTTGGCTTCAACGGCACAACTGACACCGTTAATAACAGCAATACTTATGCCTGTCAGTTCTTTATCTATAGTTGCGTATGTAGTGTGGAGCTTGCAATTAGAGGCAAAAAAAAGGAGAATAGTATGAGCATAATTTTCATGTTGATATTTTTCAGCATACTTGTTGCAGGAGGGTTTCTTTTCGCATTTTTCAAAGCGGTGCGCTCAGGGCAATTTGATGATATGAACACTCCGGCAATGCGTATATATCTTGATGAAGAGCCAACATATCGTAAATAAAGTAAAACACTTTACAATTCAATAGTGTATTTGTATAATTTTTTTGGAGGATTTCCATGCAAAACAGTCATCTCGAACGATTTGAATACGACAATGCGATCGTTCGGAATTTCTCGGTGGCAACAGTTATCTGGGGCATAGTCGGCTTTCTTGTCGGTATTATTATTGCCTTAAAATTAGTGTATCCGGAATTTCTGAATTTTCTGCCGGAATTATCGTACGGACGCTTACGTCCTTTGCATACCAATGCAGTTATTTTCGCTTTTGCCGGCAATGTGATGTTTGCCGGAATTTATTATTCGCTTCAAAGACTGTGTAAAAGCAGAATGTTCAGCGATATGTTAAGCAAAATCCATTTTTGGGGTTGGCAAACAATTATTGTATCAGCTGCGCTTACCTTACCGTTTGGTATTACCACA
Source organism: Chloroflexota bacterium (assembly GCA_041917875.1). Lineage (GTDB taxonomy): Bacteria > Bacteroidota > Ignavibacteria > Kapaibacteriales > UBA961 > UBA2353. The sequence continues at coordinate 3,661 of JAYRWZ010000023.1, forward strand.
AGTAAGGAGTATGCGGAATTGGAATGGCCCATAGATATTGCAATCGCACTTATATGGGTAGCGTTTGGTGTAAATATGATGGGAACAATTTGGAAACGCCGTGAAAAACACATGTATGTTGCCATTTGGTTCTATATAGCAACATTTTTGACGGTTGCTTTATTACACATTGTGAATTCTTTTGAATTGCCCGTTTCATTCTTAAAAAGTTATTCTTTTTATGCCGGCGTTCAAGATGCCCTTGTACAATGGTGGTATGGCCACAATGCTGTGGCATTTTTCCTTACAACACCGTTTTTGGGTTTAATGTATTACTTTATTCCCAAAATTGCAGAGCGTCCCGTATATTCCTATAAATTGTCCATCGTACACTTTTGGGCATTAATATTCTTATATATTTGGGCAGGTCCTCACCATTTATTATATACTGCTTTGCCTGATTGGGCACAATCGCTCGGCACGGTATTTTCCGTGATGCTTATAGCTCCGTCATGGGGTGGTATGATCAATGGTTTATTGACATTGCGCGGGGCATGGGATAAAGTGCGTGAAGAACCCGCATTAAAATTTTTGGTAGTCGCGGTGACCGGTTACGGTATGTCCACATTTGAAGGACCGATGATGTCCTTAAAAAGTATTCATGCGCTTACTCATTACACCGATTATATTATAGGTCACGTTCATCTTGGTGCACTTGCATGGAATGGTGGTGTGGGGTTTGCGATATTATATTATATGTTCCCCAAAATGTATCGTACACAATTATTCTCAAAAAAACTTGCTAATATTCATTTTTGGATTGCAACACTCGGCATCATGTTCTATGCAATCCCGATGTATTGGGGTGGTATTACACAAAGTTTAATGTGGAAAGAATTTACTGCCGACGGTGTGTTGCGATATGCTAATTTCCTTGAAACAGTGTCTCAATTGATGCCTATGTATGCTATTCGTGCTATAGGCGGTACTTTATATTTGATAGGCGCTTTAGTAGGCGGTTATAATTTATATAAAACCGCAAAAAGCGGCATACTTGTTCGCAATGAAGAAGCGTATGCAGCACCATTGGCAAAAGCTGCCCCTTCCCATGCAGAAGGATGGCACCGTATATTGGAGAGAATGCCTATGCGCTTTTCTGTGTGGGTTGTCGTTGCCGTGGTCATAGGTGGTGTGATTGAATTTGTGCCCACATGGTTGGTAAAAGAAAATATTCCTACAATAACAAGCGTAAAACCATATACGCCACTTGAAATAGAAGGGCGCGATTTATATATTCGCGAAGGATGTGTCGGATGTCATTCACAAATGATTCGCCCATTCCGTTCCGAAACAGAACGCTACGGTGAATATTCCAAAGCCGGTGAATTTGTTTATGACCATCCATTTTTATGGGGTTCGAAACGTACCGGACCCGATTTGCACCGTATTGGCGGAAAATATCCTGATTCATGGCATTATATGCACATGAAAGATCCGCAATCAACTTCGCCCAAATCTATTATGCCGGCTTATGCTTGGATGTATGAAAAAACAATTGATTATTCGCATCTTGAGGGAAAAATTATCACACTCAGAAAACTGGGCGTTCCATATCCCGAAGGGTTTGAAAAAGAAGCTGAAGCTGATGCCAAAGCACAAGCTGAAAAAATTGCTAAAAATTTACAATCAAGTAAGTTTGATGTAACAGCCGATAAGGAAATTATTGCGATGATTGCATACTTGCAACG
>JAYRWZ010000024.1:0-2636 GCA_041917875.1 Chloroflexota bacterium
GGGTGGTGTGTTTTTCTATTGTTATGTCATCCCTACGGGATTGAATTTCGTAAACTCCCCTCTTGAGGGGTGGCGCGCAGCGACGGGGTGGTACATTTTCCTATTGTTATCTCATCCCTTCGGGATTGAATTTCAAAAACATTGCATATTTGAAAAATTTTGTTACTTTTGAAAGAATTGTTATTCTCATGTTCTTTGAAATCTAAAAACCCAAACCCGGCTAAGGGAATTTGCTCAATACCGAGTATCGTCTTTATGACCCGCGCTTGGCGCAATGGCTCACACGTGATCCTGTGTTTCAGCCATGGGAAAGCCCCTACTCGGCTATGGCAGGCAATCCTATTTTGTTCAGCGACCCGCAGGGAGATACACCGGGAACGGATGGTGCGAATGGTCATACAAACCAAAATGTAGCACCGGATGGTGGTGGTACAACACAAACTAATCCCCAAGCTTTGACAGAACAGAACGGAAATACTATTACTGTTGGAAGCAATGGAGCATTAACCACAACTGGTGCTTCGGGAATGAAGACCGATAAGAAAACAAATACATCGTCAACAAAATCCGCAACAGTTTCGTCCGTTACTTCAAGTGAATCAACCCTTATAATTCATGCTGATCCACAGGGTGCTTTATCTGCGGGTAAAGAATCAGTAAGTACGGATAAAAAAGAAATTTCTCCATTACCGTTTATGGAAAATGATAAGAGAATTATTAGTGACCAAACTTCGGCGAAGGTAAATGATTTTTACTTTCCTGATGACATTTGTGAAGATTGTGTGCATCCAGCTACAGTCGGACATAATCTTTTTTATAAAATCTATCCTGGTGGTAATAATGCCAAAACTTATGGTGGTGAAGATACTTTTGAACCTGAGTTTAAGTCTGTTGTTGATGTTCCCGGGTTTATGCATGACCAACGTTATCAAAACTTAGGGATAGAAGGCGGCTTAGGCTTATTATTTGCCCCCGAAGCAATAGGAGCAGATATTGTATTTGTTATGGATAATCTTGCTATTGCGAATGATGACCGTAATGATTTTATCACACGAACTGAAGCTCGTGTTTTGGGCTTAGGTTTAGGTTTACTTGCTTCTTTTAAGACTGCTTTTACGTGGACTGTACTAACTATAACTAACGCTCCATACGGCGGACACGGTCTCTCTTTTGAACGATATGTTGCAATTAATTTTATAATTTCTAATACTAATCCGAAAACAGGAGAAAAAGTAAATAGTAGAACTATAAAGCATATTCATGATCCTATTAACAAACCATGGCCTAAGAAATGATGAAATACAACACAAAAAAAATAGTTATTACTATTGTTGCCAATGGATTTATGCTATTTTGTATTTGGATATTTGCGAATTATTTAATGAGAAATACCTATCTATCGAGAGACTATAGATTTTATACAGATGATACAACATTTGTAAAAACTATTCAGACAGTTAAGAAAAAAAATCCAATTTTAATTGTTGACAGTTCACTATTTTTTCATGACAATTATATACCGGAGGGCAGCAATCGATACTATTGCTTTTCTTATTTTAGAAGTACATTGTATAAGGACGTAATATATAAAACAAGATTTGCTACTCTAAAATCACGTGATACAATAACAACTTTAGAATTGAGAGGTTATTTTCAAAAAACTAATTACCCCATAATTATCTTTTATAGAGATATTGACGAAGATGAAAGTGAACCATATTTTAAAGACTTTGAGACTTCAATTTTACCATTATTAGAGAAAGAATTGGGAATGAAGGCAGAGATTAAAGATTGATAATTCCTCCATCTTTCTTTGATAACTAGAACCCCGACTCGGGCGAGAACTGCTTTTTGGTTGATGAGTGAGAAGAGAAAGTAAAAAATTAGTTTTGGAGCAGATAATGCGACATGTATTCCAACAATTCCCCTCAGTTGGAGGGGTGGCGCGAAGCGACGGGGTGGTAAATTTTCCTATAAATCTTCCATCCCTGCGGGATTGATTTTCGCCAAAAAATTGCATTGTTTGAAAAATTTAATTAACTTTGAAAGTGAAATATTAACCCCCCGTTCTTTGACATCTAAAAACCCAAACCCGGCGAAGGGAATTTGCTCAATACCGAGTATCGTTTATATGACCCGCGCTTGGCGCAATGGCTCACCCGCGATCCTATATTTCAGCCATGGGAAAGCCCCTATTCGGCTATGGCAGGCAATCCTATTCTGTTTGCCGACCCGCAGGGAGATACGCCGGGAACGGAAACTCAAACTGAAGCACAAGCGGAATCAGAAGGTAGTGGTGGTGCGGGAACTAACAAGGATAATGTTGTCCAAGTTGGTGGTAGTTCAAATAGAAAAGTTGAAAAGACAACTCAACAGTTAGTAAAAAATACTAATCAAAAATCAACTGAAGGAATTCCTGAAGGTATCACGATAGCAACTCCAAAAGATGTTCGCCTCGTTTTTCAAGGCAAATCTATATTGGGTATCCAAATATATTACGTTGTAACTAATGACGGAATAGTAGGTACTTTAGGAATACTTCTTCCCTCTACCGATACCAAGCCGACATACATTGTGCATACAGAATCCGAAAAAGGTGCAAATGAAATGTCTTTAATTGCACAAAGTTTGCAAAA
>JAYRWZ010000025.1:0-5420 GCA_041917875.1 Chloroflexota bacterium
AAAAAAAGGATTAAATATTTGGTTCATATCCTCTTTTGTTATTCCAATGCCACTGTCCTTGATTGCCACAACCGCAAAATTAGATTCACCTGTTTTGTTGCCTTTTTCGACAAATGTTGATATTTCTATACTACCCTTGGCTTTAATCGCATCCGAAGCATTAGCGAACAAGTTGATAAATACTTGTTGCATTTGTTTAGAATCAACCTCTACTAAGGGAATTGTATCATCCAGATGTAATTGAATATCAATAATTTTTCTATTTAAATTTGTCTGAACCATTTTTAAGGAAGATCGAACCAACACATTGATGTTTTCAGGCATCATCGCTGCAATCGAAGGACGCGAAAAGTTTAATGTTGCCTCGACGATATTGCCCAATCTTTCTACACCTTGCAACGCTGTTTGTACATTGAACATTTCAGGCGCATGAACGGATATTTTTCTTTGCAAAACCTGTAAATTCATATTGATTGCAGCAAGTGGATTACGAATTTCATGCGCCACTCCGGCAGTCAATTTGCCAAGCAGTGCTAACTTATCTGCCTGCACCATTTTTTCAGAAAGTTCACGCTGCTCTGTCACGTCACGCGCAGATGCAATTATCACTTTCTGTCCACCAAATTCAATAAATCCGGCATTGACCTCGACCATACGACTCTCGCCTTCTGGAGCACTGAATGTAAGTTCGCTCAATACACTCGGTGTGGATGATTTCGACAGCGCATTAAATACACGTCTAAATTGCGGTAAAGACTCACCAACAAGCTCATGATGATTGATGCCAACCATAATCGCAGCTTGTTCATTAGCGTCCAGTACGCTCCATGTATCCGGTTGCACAATAAATACTGCATCCGAAGTATGATCAAAGAATGTCTTATACCAAGCCAACTGCTTGCGAAGATGCTCTATCTCATCCTTCAGTTTTTGCACAACCTTGTTATGTCCTTCGTGTAAGGTGTCTTCCACAGTTTGAAGAGTGTTTATGATAGAATGCTCAATCTTGGAAGCGAAAATACACAATTCTTTCAATAAATTGGTCAATATTCTACAATAGTCCGAAACTGCACTAAAAAAAGATTGCACTTTTCCACAGGTAAAAGCATGATATGTATGGAAAAAATCCGAATATGTTGTAATTTCGTAACAATGTACAAAGATGAATATGAAACAAATTAAACCAATAGCGATAGGTGTTCTCACGCGGGAGATTTCTCGACTTCTCGAAGAAGGTATCGGATATGTGCAAGTCATTGGTGAAATATCCAATTACAAGCATCACAGTTCCGGGCATCGGTATTTTTCATTGAAAGACGACAATGCCCAAATTTCTGCCGTTATGTGGAAAACCCGCGCACTGTCTTTTGTACCGCGTGACGGAATGAAGGTAATTGCCGGGGGCGTTGTTACAATCTATCCGCCACAGGGCAAATATCAGTTGGATTGTACATTCATGCAACCAATGGGCTTAGGCGATTTGTACATGGCATTCGAGGAAATGAAGCAACGGCTTGAAAAAGAAGGGCTTTTCGATCCCATCCATAAAAAAAAATTACCTGCAATACCCACACGAGTCGGAATTATTACCTCTTCAACCGGAGCGGCACTGCAAGATATGCTAAGCACAATGAAAAGACGCAATCCCATCTGTCAGGTATGCATTCGACCGACATTGGTGCAAGGCGATGGTGCAATTGAAGATATAGTTAATGCAATTACTACACTTGATTCAGAGAATCTTGATTGTATCATCGTAGGCAGAGGAGGCGGAAGTATTGAAGATTTATGGGCATTCAATACCGAGTCTGTGGCAAGGTCAATTTTTATGGCTCGGACGCCGGTGATTTCGGCGGTCGGACATGAAACAGATTTCACTATCGCAGATTTTGTAGCTGATATGCGTGCGGCAACTCCGACAGCGGCGGCGGAATTGGTCACCCCGATAACATTACAGCAACTTATGGATTATATTTCAACATCGCACAATCGGCTGACCGAGCGCGCTCTTGCAGCTGTCAGCGAACAAAGACGCACCATAGACCAGCTGCTTCTTCGAAGTGGTTTTCGCAGAGTTCATGAACGGTTAAAAGTAATGGAACAATCGCTTGATTCCCATGAAATGCGAATGACATTGACAATCAAAAGATCTATTGCGACAATGAAGCTGGCTATTGATACTAAAGGCAATCATTGCAAATCATTATATCCTCTATCGCCGCTTAAGAAAGGGTTTGCTCTTTTAGAAAAAGATAAGAAAATCCTGACATCGGAGGATGAATTGTCAATCGGCGAGGAAGTATCTCTGATAAGGCAATATGCAAAACATACAATTATAATTCAATCACAACAAACAGTATAATCTATGTCAAAGAAAAAGGATATCAGTTTTGAAACTAAAATTGAGCGATTGGACATAATTGTTCAAACTCTGGACGAAGGTAATGTGCCTTTAGATACCATGCTCGAACTCTATGAAGAGGGCATGAATTTAGCACAACAATGTCGCGACTATTTAGAAAAAGCCGAACAAAAAATCGAAATTATTGACAAAAAATCCATCTAAAGTCTTTTCTAATTTTTTATGTACTTATTTATAGGTTTTATGAACACATTTTTTTACCGCTGCGCGGTGGCATTACTCGGAATCGGTTGCTTTCCGTTTATCGCCCAAATCGCTGTAAGTCAGCAAATTATTCCTTCGCCTCGTGCGCAAAGAATTGAACGCAACCAAGAACGTATTGTTATTAAATCCACGGAGGTTTTATCAGCCAATGCCAAAGAATACAAACATGGCGACCCTACTGCGGATGAGCAATTATCATTAGAATATATGAATCGTGCGCGAGCTAATCCGACCGCCGAGGGTATTCGACTTATGGACACAGATGATAAAGACGCTCAATTTGCATACACATATTTTAATATCAACAAAAAAGCCACGAAGGCAGCATTCACAGAATATCCTGTGCAACCGCCTTTGGCATTTAATGAAAAATTAATTGATGCTGCTCGGAAACATTCACTTGACATGAAAGTAAAGAATTTTCAAGGTCACGACGGCTCTGATGGTTCCGATATGAGTGGGCGCGTGAATAAAGCGGGATACATCGGGTGGAATCGCTTAGGTGAAAATGTTGCAGCCTACTCAAAAAGTGTATGGCATGGTCACTGCGGGCTAAATGTTGATTGGGGCGAGCAAAATCAAATAGAACTTGGTCATCGCAAAAATATCATGAATTTCCAAGGGGGTGTATTTACCGAAGTAGGGGTCGGTATCGAATATCGTCCGGGTGCCAATAATAATCAAACGGGTCCATTTATTATTACACAAGATTTTGGTCATAGAGGAGAGTATTATCTTACGGGTGTTGTTTATAAAGATAATAACAACAATAATTTTTATGATGTCGGCGAAGGAATAAAAGGAGTTACAATAACTCCTAGCAAAGGTGATTTCTTTGCAATTTCTTCTACCTCAGGCGGATACGCAATTCCAATAAAGGGTTTAATCGGTTCACTTTCAGTAACTGCCACCGGAGGTCCTTTTACTACTCCTACAACATTGCAAATTTCATTAAGCGGGAATCAAAACGTAAAATTGGATTTTACTCCGAATTTGCCCGGTGTCATAGCTCTCATAGCTCCTCCCGATATGGAATATCTAACAGAGAAAATTGTTAATTTCGAATGGGGTAAATCTTCTAAACCGGCAACTAATTATGGTTTTGAATTAGCTTCGGATGAAGAATTCAAAACAATGATAAAAAAAGATGAAACCTTAAAAGACACAAAAATTACTGTACCTGATTTGAAAAACAACACCACATATTACTGGCGCGTGAGGGCTAAAACAACTGCCGGATGGGGCGATTATTCACTCCCCTATTCATTTACTGTTGCCATAGCAGCACCGGAGGTTTCCTTAGTATATCCGGCGGATAAATCGGTGATTAAAGAAAACACTATTTCCTTGCGTTGGAAAAAAACTAATCCGTTGGCTGAACGCTATAAAGTTCAACTATGCACCGACAGATTTTTCTTTGACAATATTCTTGAAGATTCTACTCTCAAGGATACAACAAAAACATTTTCGGATTTAGAATGGGATACCGATTTATATTGGCGAGTTGCAGCTTTTGTCGATGGTGTATGGGGTAATTATTCCGATATCTATGGTTTTTCCGTACAACAACCTGCAAAACCTTCTGCACCAACATTGCTGGAACCCGCAGATAATCTAAAATTATCAAAAAATGAAATTGATTTTATCTGGACAACAGAATCGCCGGATGTTCCGGTTCTTAGTCATTGGTTGGAAATAAGCAATCAGCAAAATTTTGCGAACTGGGTATATAAGGACACCGCAATTACTGAAGCAAAAGTAACAGTAAAAGATTTGGACTATGGTAAAACATTTTTCTGGCGGACAAAATCTAAAAATACGTCAGGTTGGGGTGAATTCAGTGAGATGCGTGGTTTTACCATTTTCCCATTAAGCATTAATGAAGAAAATTCTATGATACAAACAGGGTTGCAATTATCACCGAACCCTTCTTCACTAAGAACATCTGTACAATTCTCATTAAAAGTCTCCGGCTCAGTTACTGTAGAACTCATAAGCATTGAAGGCATAGTCATACAAACATTATCACTCGAAAATCTACCCGCAATGGATCATACCTTGGATTTTGATGTTTCTGCGTTACCGACAGGATTGTACACAATAAGAGTCCGAGCCGGCGACGCTGCAATTGCTTCTCACTTACGAATTGTGAAATAAATACCGATATCACAATATCACGTTCAATACTATCCCTCAATTGTCTCGGAACAGTTGGGGGATTTTTTTTCTAAGCTGCCTCAGACTAATACGATAGAACACCTCGGTAGAAAGTAATTGCATAAAGTATGGTGTTCTTATCTCAGTTTTTTTTTCTCATAGATTTTTTTTGAGAACGAAAGCGTCGTATCTTTGAACAAGGATGTGTGAAAATATAGTGTGACTTTTGTTTTCTTAGGAGCGAGATTGAGCTAAGTGTATTGATATAAGTGTGTTTCATTTTCATAGTTATGTGGGGCAGTATGAAAAAGATCAAGAGCATAAGTTTGCGCTGGAAGATAGCGCTACCCATCATTGTATTAGTAATCATAGGCGGCGTGTTTAAGTATTATGCTGCTGTTTCGGCACTCAAAGATCAAGGGTATGCCGATTTAATCGTTCAAGCACGCGGACTCTTGTTAGAAGCCGAAGCTGCCCGTGAGTATACCGCCGAACAAAAACGATATGGCGTTTTCCGAAATGACTTAAAAGATGTAGAATCCATTCTACGCACTGTACCTGTCTTTTCGGCAATAAAAGTTGCTTCTACCAAAGCAAAGGAGCTTTGATTACAGTTCAAAGTACCCAAATTTTCTCC
>JAYRWZ010000026.1:0-6246 GCA_041917875.1 Chloroflexota bacterium
AAATGTATGCGTCTGAGGAACAATAAGATGGACAATATCTTTGAAAATATCAATTTTGATAAGTTTCGCTTCACCTTGGGGTGTGGAAAATATAGAATCTAAGGGTGGATAATTGCGCAAAGCCGTTACATAATTATCAATTTCATAGAGTAAACAACATTTGAGTCGCCCGCACATACCGCTCAATTTACCAATATTATTAGGCAATTGTTGTGCTTGAGCATGTTCTATGGTTACTTGGTCAAATGCTTCCAAGAAAGTGGAACAACATAATTCCAGCCCGCAGGGACCTATGCCGCCGAGTCGTTTTGTTTCTAAACGTGCATGTATTTGTCGTAATTCAATACGTGCTTTATAGGTGATAGCTAATTGACGCACTAAATCGCGAAAATCTACGCGCTCGGGAGATGTAAAAAACACTGTTAATTTCTGACGATCAAATTGCCATTCCACTTCCGAGACTTTCATCAATGGAATTTCTTTTTTAACTAAATGACGTGTTTTAAAAAGAATCAGCTTTTCTTCATCGCTATTGTGCTTTTGCTGGGCAATATCCTCCTCTGTTGCATTGCGAACAATAGACCATTGCGGATATTTGGCATCGCTTTCTTTTTTCCATTTATTTGCAGCAATAACACCCACAGCACTGACTCTGCCAAATTCCAGACCTTTATCTATTTGGACAATGACCGGCTCACCGAGAATAACCTGAATATTATTTTCATTTTTAAATATAGATTTTCTATTGCCTTTGAATGACACTTCCACGAGCCGATGCGTTTTGCCGGTGTCATAGCCAAGATAATCATTAAAAAAAGCGTATTCTTGATCTGTTTGCAAAGAATCAATCGCTGTGCCGCAGCCGCCTCCGCAATTTTTACAAGAGCCGCCGTCTTTCGATGATTTTGTGCTGCATGCCGAGCAATGTGATTTACGTTTGCGAATACTTGTTGCTATGGATACTTCCGCCGCGGAGGGTAAGGTATCCGGCGAGGGTAATTCTATTTTTGTTATTGTCATTGTTTGTTCTGTCTGTGATAAAATATAAGTTGAATTTTTGAGTAAATATGAAAGCATGGATTATGGCTCAATTATCATCATGCCAATCGAGCATGATTTTGCGCCTATATTATCGAGTATATGGTAGTATATGCTGTGAAATGAAAGTACTTACAATAACCATCAAAGTACGAAACATACTCACAAAGAGCCGTACACATCAATCATTTACGCCCAAAAATACGTTACGACACACTAAAAGCAATGAAATGAGTATAAGCGGGGGGTGAATATTGCGTTGAACCAAGCCCACAGCTTCCTCCGCAGCATTGATGGCAGCGGGATAATCGGCATGGGGAAAAGCCGTGGCAAATTTCATGATTGTGTCAATTTGGTCGCTATTGATAATCAGAGATGCATCGGCTGTGCGAGCATAGACATAAACGTCGCGCAGCCATAACACTAAAAGCCCCAACATAGTAGAAAGTTGCTTCCGATCTTGCGTACTGCTAAAACGTTCCATGATGTGGAAAGTCTCTAAACGATAACGCACCCGCCGCAATGCCGCACGCAAAAGGGCAATGACTTCTTCGCGCAAACGCTTCATGTCTTCATCTAAAAATTGCATGGCACGCGAATAACTGCCTTGAGCAAATGAGGCGATTAAACGTGCTTCCTCTTCGGCAATAGATAAACGTTGATGCAATGCTTGTGTTAACTCAGCATCCGTGAGGGGATCGCAATATATTTGCTGGCATCGTGACATAATAGTCTGGGGAATGGCTTCCCGTCGCGATGTTGTTAATATCAATGTCACATTCGGGTTCGGTTCTTCCAGAGTTTTGAGGAAAGCATTTGCTGCCTCAACGGTCATCTCATCGGCTTCGGAGACAATAACCACACGATGTCCTGATTGCGATTGCGACATGGAAATACTGCGCTTCACATCACGTATGGAGGCAATGCGTATTTGTCGTGCATTGGCAATGGTCACATTATGATACGGATTTTCGGCTTTGATGCGTAATTGTTCCTGAATTTCTTCAATTTGTGCATCGGTTAATTTGAACAGAGGCGAATCATCGCGTGTTTCGGCTGATTTGGCTGCGGGTAAAGAAAACACAAGTTTAATATTCGGATGTTCTAATTTATCGGCTTGCATACAACTGCGGCATTGATTGCAGGGTTCGGTCATTTTTGATGTTCTGCGTTCACAATTAAGCGTCTTTGCCAATGCCAGAGCGAGGGCATCTTTACCAATACCTTCCATGCCCCAAAACAAATACGCATGCGCTATTTTTTCTTCAAGCAAAGCACGGCGAAATAATTCCTTTACTCTGTGCTGACCGATAACCGAAGACCAAGACATACTATATTTGTATCAAAAGAAATAATGAAAAAAGAGAAGGCGACACCGGATGAGCATCGCCTTCAATAAAATATGCCGATGGATTATTGTTGTTTCATATCAAGTTTTTTACGCAATACACTGTGTTTGATGCTATAACCGAAATAAATGGCAAAACCGAGAGCCAGCCATATAATCAATCGTAGCCATGTATCGCCGGGTAATGATGCCATCATTGCAAGGCATGCAAGAATACCGAGAATGGGGACAATCGGTACAAATGGTGTTTTGAATGCTCGTGGTAAATCCGGTTGGGCTCTGCGCAGAACAATGATACCAAAGCAGACAAGCACAAATGCCAATAAAGTGCCTATACTTGTCATCTCACCCACGACATCAGCGGGGACAAATGCAGCGAATAAACTTACGAAAATCATAAAGAGAATATTCGATTTCCACGGCGTTTGAAATTTGGGATGAACATCAGAGAAAATTTTGGGCAATAATCCATCTTTGGACATAGAGAAAAACACCCTTGTCTGCCCCATGAGCATCACCATAATGACGGACGAATATCCTGCTAAAATGGCTATGATAATTGCTTTGTTGAGCCAAGGAAATGCCGGTATAATTTTTCCGTCCGCACCCATATTTCCCATGTGATCTATTGCCACAGCCACCGGTGCAATACCGTCGGCGCCTTGGAAACTGGTATAATTGGCAACTCCTGTCATAACATGGGCAAACAGAATATAGAGAACGGTACATATTGCCAAGGATACCAAAATACCTATTGGCATATCGCGTTTCGGATTCTTTGCTTCCTGTGCTGCTGTTGAAACGGCATCAAAACCAATATACGCGAAAAATATAATGCCCGCGGCACGTACAATCCCACTCCATCCGAAATCCCCGAAATTGCCCGTGTTTTCAGGAATATACGGTGTATAATTCGCTGTATTAATGTATGCCCAACCAAGAGCAATAAAAATAAGTACTACGGCTATTTTTAAGGCAACAATCACACCATTAACCGTCGCTGATTCTTTTGTACCTTTTATCAATAATAATGACATCATCACGACAATAAATACAGCCGGCAAATTTATCATACCCGTTGCTGTTGTGCCATCAATGAGAGTCACAGAATTAAAGGGAGATAATGTTAATGCGGCGGGCAGATGAATATCATAATAAGCGAAAAATTTTACAAGATAGCGAGACCAACTGATGGCAACCGTGGCAGCTCCGACGGCATATTCGAGCACTAAGTCCCAACCGATAATCCATGCCATAAATTCGCCCATCGTAGCATACGAATAGGTATATGCACTGCCGGCCACCGGTATCATGGAAGCAAATTCGGCATAGCACAAGCCGGCAAAACCACAGGCAATGGCGGCAATAACAAATGAAATAGTAACGGCAGGTCCGGCATTATGGGCTGCGGCTCCCCCGGTGATGGAAAAGAGTCCGGCACCAATAATAGCACCTATGCCGAGAGCAACTAAGCTGGGGGCGCCCAATGTACGCTTCAAACTATGCTCTGAAGAGTTACCGTGCACACCATGCTCTTCATGCAAATCAGCTATGGATTTAACAAATCGTGAGCTAAAAATCATCAATCCTCCGAAAAACGAGTGTATATGAAGTAATGTTCTTATTCTTAAATGTGGCTGCAAAAATAGAAAGGAATCAGATTAGTGCAGCAGAAATTTCCAAGAATACAAGCATTCGCCACAGAAAAGATTCATCATACTCTCGGCTGGGAAAGAATTTTTACCTTTTCGACCACAAGAAATTGCTAATTTCGAGAGCATTCTATCCCGACGGATGAGAAGAACATCGTTAATCACAAAGCAGCAAATGAAAGAAAATGAAGGAAAAGAGCAAGAGGAGACATTGGTTCTTTTATTGCGTTTTGAATATGACGGCACACACTATTGCGGTATGCAATTTCAAGAAAACGGCATAAGTATTCAACAGGAAATCGAAAGGGTCTATGAGTTGCTCACGGGCAAAGCGCGTCGGCTGATTTGTGCAGGGCGTACCGATGCAGGCGTTCATGGACGCGGTCAGGTAGGGCATATCTGTTATGGCACAGAGTTTACTATTCCGACCGAGCGCATACTCAAGGCATTTAACTCAAAATTGCCCCGTGATATTCGTATCAATGGTGCCTTACGGTGTGCCGTGCCTGTCCATGCGCGTTTCGATGCTTTGTGGCGGCGTTACTCTTATACGATTGTCCAAACAGAAAGCGTATTCACCCGACGTTATGGCTGGGCTGTTCATTATCCGCTGGATGATGATTTATTGCATGAGGGGGCTTCTCTATTTCTCGGCAAACATGATTTTACCAGCTTTTCCAAATTGAATACATCCACCAAATCATATATATGCACGGTGGAGGAATGTTATTGGGAGCGGCTTGCTTCCGATGTGTTGCGGCTGCATATCAGAGCCGATCGTTTTGTCTATGGCATGGTACGTTCTTTGGTGGGAACAATGGTGGATATAGGCAGATCTCGACGCACGGTGGAAGAAGTGCGCCACGCTTTACAATCCGCCGACCGTTCACTCAATAGCTGGCTTGCGCCACCGGAAGGATTAGTATTTGAAGAAGTGGGCTATCCGCCGGAAAAAGGTGTGCTCTGGTGAATCAAAAGTGTCACGATTTAGGATTGAGAACTATACCTTATTGACCCTATACCTAACATCAAGATACTCCATAAACCAATAAACGAAGGTATGTTTGCATATACCTGTAATGCCGTAAATTCCATTATCTTTGGCATGATAAACATTGCGATTATTGCGATAAAAATCACGGACAGTTTTTTATATTTCCGAGATTGGATACAAGAAAAAAATGAGAGAAAAACAGCAGGGCAGATATATAAAAAATGCTGTTTCCAAAGGAAAGGAGAAAAAAGTAACAGTAATGATGTTGTGACAATAAAAACATCTGTTTTGTTGAACCGTAGTTTTGATGAACTTAAAAATATGCCGCCCAAGACTACAGTAAAAAACATGATACCGTATATAACAAAATAGACACGATCATTTATTGGAAGCCATTGCGAACATACACCTGCAAAAGAGTAATTATCAGAATTAGTTAGCGGTGCAATTGCTACCGCATTCTCCTGTAAAGAAATACCAGTAGAAAAAGTAAGGAAATCATACCAATGATGAACACCAAATACCATAATTGACATACTAATACAGAAAAAGCCGCTCAGGATAATAAGAAAAAGTCCACGTTTTTTGTATTCACACATCATTACAATAGGTAAAGAAATAAAAGCATGTTTGATGATTGACGTGATACTTGTGAGTGCTGCCATTATTGGAATCATACTTTTATTTTTCTCAGGTAAAAAAAGGCAACATGAGGCAAAAAACAATATTCCATCTAATTGACCATTATTAAATACGTAACGAAAAGGAAAAATGAGATAAAACAAAGTACAACCCAAAAAAATTATCAATGGGTGAATAGATTTTCTCTGTTGAACTGATGAAAAGAGAATGCCCCATCCGGCTGATACCGCTATAATATTGCAAAGAATAAATAAACGTTCAGCAGATTGATATGGAATTGATGACAAAGGGGTTAAAATTTGTGCTAATATGGGTGAATATATATAGGGATAGACATATGTTCCGGTTAATTTTTGGAGATTTTCAATATCGTATGGCGATGTACCTTCCATTATAGACGCCGCCGAGAAATAAAATGACGGAAAGTCAATAGAAGGCTTCGTTGTAGTATAGAGGCGCGGTGTCATAGCGATACCGATACCGATAAACAGTAGAAACAATAAAAAAGCAGGTATGACTGTTCGGTTCCTTATTCTATACATATGAAAGTTTTAAGTAAATGAATATATTGG
>JAYRWZ010000027.1:0-4985 GCA_041917875.1 Chloroflexota bacterium
ATTTCTATTATAAGGTAATTGCGGTGTGGGAATATTTTTAATGAGCGTTGAAAAAGGTGTGCCGTCAGCAGCATAGTATGCACCGCCGTACATGAGCGAATCTGCCCCATAGAATGCTGATCGAATAAAACAAGAAAAAGGTATAGAGGATATTGTTTTTGCCATGCCGTCAAACATGATAATGCCTTCGGCCGTACCGAGCCATGCTTTGCCTTGGTTTTCAGCAAGAATTGCAGTAATGCTATATTCAGAAATAGGCGCAAATTGGGGCAATACGGGTTGTAAACCCTGCGAGGTGAGTGTGTAGCGACGTATTTTTTTTGCATCGCCCTCGGCTGCCCATACCGAGCCGTCTTTGGCTTGCACCATAGAGTTCAACCAGAGTAAAGAGTCTTTACCTTGTTTTGTTTTACTCTGTAATTCTTTGTCCAGAATAAATTTTTGCTGGGTTTCATCGAAGCGTTTAATTCCCGGCTCGGAGATTGTTGTCAGCCTTACTTTACCATTGATGATAGAGATAGTATTGCTGATAAGAGATTGTAAACCATGTTGCAATCCGAGCCGTGTATAGCTGTTCATAATACCGGCATAAAGATCGTCGGCTTTGCAGCGAATAATACCTTTCATTGAAGTTGCTATCCACACATTGCCTTGAATATCTTCGTGTATAATGCGGCATTCATCACGCACTCCTTCAATGCGGGCAATTTCTTTCCACGCACCATTGAGAAATCGCAGGACAGCCACACCGTCAAGCAGTCCGCAATATGCCATGTCTTTGTAGCGCTGCGAATAACCAAGCGATAATCCATAGCCGGAAGCAATGGCAGAAATTGTATTACTTCCACTAATGCTGAATATGCCTTCGGTTGTTGCTGCCAATAAGTTGCGCTCGGTGGTAAGTAATGCCGTGCAAGCAACGCTGTCTTTGACCGGAAGAAACATTGCACCGGCTTTACGAAACACTCCTCTTTGTGTGGCAACATAATATGTTCCGTTCCATTGAGCTATATCATTCACACCGCCATATAAACCCTCGGGTTCACCATAACGTGAAAAAGCCGAAGGCGCATTGATACGAGAAATCCCTTCGTTTAGAGCAACCCACACACCTTGTTGATTGTCCGCAACAATATCGTTCACATTTTCATGCAATAAACCGTGTTTACGATCAATAATGGCAAGCCGCTGACCCTGCGATGAAATATGAAGTATGCCGCTGCGCATGGTGCCGATGGCAAAAGAACCATCAGGTAAACGAGTCATGGATGATATGCGATTATCAAGAAAAAATGATTTTAGCCCACCGGCAAATTCTTGTGGCTCGGCATCATTACTCATGAGAAATAAACCGTCATTTTTGGTGGCAATAAGTATGCGACTCTTGTCATATTCAAGCATGGAAACAATAGCGGTCTTCTGGCTGAAAAAGCGGCTCTGGGGAATAGAACGCAATTTCATATTGTCAATAACTTTCAATCCTGAATCGGTAATATTAGTATAAATCTTATTGCCGAGAGCAAATGATTTTCCCAGCTCTTGAGTGAAGGTACGATGGGTCAGCTGATTGTTTGACCATTGAAAAACCGTATTATCCGCAATAAAATATACGGCTTTGTCGGTGGTAAGAATTGAGTGTATATCAAGGAATGTCGGGTGTGAAGTGCTATGTGCGAGCAAGGATTTGTATTCCAGAGTACCTTTTGAATTAGCGAGCAGCATACCGAAATCGCCCCGCGTACCCACATACACTTTTCCATCAGCCCCAACAGCGAGCGAACGAGGTATGGAGTTATTTTTCGTTTCAATAATACGCCAATGCGCACCATCATAGCTCAGTACGCCATTGGTATTGGCAAAGAGCATAAAGCCGCGCTTATCTTGGACAACGGCAAAATTTTGCACATGGGCTTTGTATTCTTTGGGAAGGAAGTTACGCAGCAATGGAGTGCCCTGTTCAGCAGAATGAGCCAAAGTGCTTACAATGAACCACAAAGGAAAAATCAGTCCTATCAGTCGTATTATCATTCCAATATTTTCTCGCTTTAATGAAAAATTATCTTGCCGTCGCTTAATGACAACTGAACACTAAGTGCAATTATCACAAACTTTTATTGCCGCTTACATCCGCCGTTGTGCGTATGTTGTTAGCACCGCCGTCTGCAAACTTCGCATTTTTTGGCGAAATACATGACACTCCGGCTTATGAAAAAGCAGAAATCTCTTTGTGCTGTGAATGGTTCAGGTCGAACATTTTCTTGTTTATGATGATATATTCTTACCTTTTCAGTTCTTTGCGCAAATATTTACCTGTTATGCTTTCCTTTGCTTTTGCTATCTGTTCGGGAGTGCCTTGCGCAACAATGTTTCCTCCGCCGGCGCCCCCTGTGGGACCGACATCAATTATCCAGTCGGCCACCTTGATCACATCAAGGTTATGTTCAATCACCACAACGGTATTGCCTTTTTCCACCAAATTGCCCAGAAGACGTAACAATAAACGAATATCCTCAAAATGCAAGCCGGTGGTTGGTTCATCGAGCAAATACAGTGTTTTGCCTGTTTGTACTTTCGATAACTCCGTTGCTAATTTTACTCTTTGTGCTTCACCGCCCGACAGCGTAGGCGCTTGTTGCCCCAGCTTAATATAGCCCAATCCGACATTCTCAAGAACATGCAGCTTTTTATTTACTTTGGGATTATCCGCAAAAAGTTCCAAAGCATCCGCAATGCTTAAATCCAGAACATCGGCTATGGATTTACCTTTGTACTGCACTTGCAATGTTTCGGCATTATAGCGTTTACCGGCACATATTTCACATTCAACCAAAACTTCCGGCAGATAATTCATTTCAATGGTTTTCATGCCTCCACCGCCGCATTCTTCGCATCGTCCGCCCTTCACATTAAAAGAAAAACGCCCTTGCTCATAGCCGCGCATTCTGGATTCGGGTAATTGGGAAAATAATTCACGAATTTGTGTAAATACGCCCGTATATGTCGCCGGATTGGAACGCGGAGTGCGACCTATCGGTTTTTGATCAATTTCTATGACTTTATCAATATTTTCCAAGCCCTCGATTTTTTTATGGGGCAAAGGCACCTCCAGGGCATTATGAAAATGGCGAGCAAGCATGGGATATAATGTATAATTGATAAGCGATGATTTGCCGGAACCGCTCATGCCCGTTACACATACCAATTTTCCTAATGGAATGGTAATATCCACATTTTTTAAATTATTACCCGTTGCGCCGTATAATGTAATCTTTTTTCCATTGCCATTGCGCCTTTGTGTTGGTATTTCTATATCTTTTTCGCCTGTCAGATATTGTGCCGTTACGCTGTTGTGTACAGATTTTTTTGCGGTTAATTCATGCGGCGCACCCTGATACACAATAGTTCCGCCGTTCACACCTGCTCCCGGACCTATATCTACAATATAATCGGCTTGTTCTATCATCTCGCGGTCATGTTCCACCACCACCACGGTATTGCCCGTATCCCGCAATTTTTTCAGCGAGTCAATTAACTTGTCATTGTCATGTTGATGCAAGCCGATAGACGGCTCGTCAAGAACATAGGTAACGCCCACCAATTGCGAACCGATTTGCGAGGCAAGTCGTATCCGTTGAGATTCACCGCCCGACAAAGTGCGGGCTGTTCTGTTTAATTGCAAATAATGCAAACCCACATTTTCCAAAAATTCCAGCCGGGTTGTGATTTCTTTAATAATTAAATTGCCGATTTTTTTCTGGCGTGCCGTTATTTTTTTTTCTATGTTTCTAAAGTACTGTACAGCTTCGGCAATATCCATTTTTGTGGTTTCACTTATGGAATAATCACCTATTTTTACTGCGAGATTTTGTGGTTTTAATCGTCCGCCCCCGCATTCGTCGCATTCCATACCGTGCATATACTTTTCTATTGTTGCACGGGTGTCGGAAGAGCCGGTCTGATCATACTGTTCACGATAAAATGCCAAGATTCCGTTAAATCTTGTGCTGTATTCTAATTCTTTACCGCTTGCGGTCACATATTTTACTGTAATTTTTTTCTTTTTTGTTCCCCATAGTAATGCTTGTATTTGATCTTGAGGCATTTTTTCAATAGGTACGGACAGCGATATATTGGCTTCTTTTGCAAAGGCGAGGACTTTTTCCCATTGCCACATTTTTCTTTTTTTTCCTAAAATAGCAATGCCGCCATCTTCCACGGATAATGTTCTGTTGGGAATAATAAGATTTTCGTCAAAATCAACAATAACTCCCGTTCCTTCGCACTGGGGGCATGCCCCGTATGGTGAATTAAAAGAAAAATTATTCGGCGCCAATGGTTCATACGATGTGCTGCATGAGGGACAAGAATTAAGCGTAGAATATATTCTTTCACTCCAAACATCGGGTGATGTTTCCGAAAGAACAGACACCACATTTTCTCCCATACGCAATGCTGTGTTGAGCGACTCAGAAAGCCGTTTTTCTTGATCGGGATGAATGGATAATCGGTCAACAATTAATTCTATATCATGTTTTTGAAAACGAGACAACATCATGCCGCGCTCTATTTCCTTTAATTCGCCATTGATGCGTACCCGCGTATAACCTTGTTTGAGCAATGTTTCGAATAATTCGCGATAGTGTCCTTTTCTTCCTTTGACCAATGGTGACATTACCATAATGCGTGTATTATGTGGCATTTCCATAAGGGCATCAAGTATTTGGTCCTGTGTTTGCGATTGCACGGGGATATTACAAGCCACGCAATGCTGCACCCCCACACGCGCATACAATAATCGCAAATAATCATAAATTTCCGTTACTGTACCAACAGTAGATCGCGGATTCGACCCCACGGATTTTTGTTCAATCGAGATAGCGGGGGATAAACCCTCTACGGAATCAATATCCGGTTTGCGCATCATGCCAAGAAATTGGCGGGCATACGGTGACAAACATTCGACATAACGACGCTGCCCTTCGGCA
>JAYRWZ010000028.1:0-2482 GCA_041917875.1 Chloroflexota bacterium
GCAAACTCTACTTGTTTTAATTGTACTTTGATGCCCAAATTTTCTTGTAATTGTGATTGAATGGCTTCAGCTATTTGTAAATTTCTGCCACCGCCATTATTTAATTGTAAAGTGATGGGCGGGAAATTTTTTCCTTGGGGAAATCCGGCTTCTGCCAGTAATTTCTGTGCTTGCTGAGGATTAAATGTATAACCGGGAGTAACTTCGCCATAACCGGGCATTGCCGGCGGCACAATACCATAATGTCCCGGACTTGCTGCCTGACCTTTTAAAACATATTTGATAATTCGCTCACGGTCAATAGCCATGGAAAATGCTTTCCGAATACGCATATCCGAAAATTCTTTACTTGTATTTATCATACCATAAAATTGTGTGGAGAGTGCAGGCACGGCAAA
Source organism: Chloroflexota bacterium (assembly GCA_041917875.1). GTDB lineage: Bacteria > Bacteroidota > Ignavibacteria > Kapaibacteriales > UBA961 > UBA2353. Next base: position 399 of record JAYRWZ010000028.1, read on the forward strand.
TAAAGTAAATTTAGCATATTCGCCTTTTGTTTTTTTATTCTCTCCAACGATTTCCGGAAAAAATTCCGATGGTATGCGATAACATTCATCAAGATTACCTTGTCTGAACTCCAACAATTGTGATTTTTCATCTTTCATGAATGAAAAAACAATTTTATCTAAAAAAGGTAATTGATTTCCTTTATCGTCTTTACCCCAATATTGTGACCATTGTTGTAAAATACATTCCCTGTCGGGTGTCCATGAACTGAAATAAAAAGGACCTGTACCCACGGGATGCTGGAAAAAATTCTCGCCATAGTGTTTGACTGCTTCCGGCGGGTAAATATAGGTCATGCCCAAAGCCACATAATATTCAAATGGTCCGAATGGTTTGATAAGTCGAATGCGAAAGGTATAATCATCCACCACCTCAAAACCCGCAACCCCTTGTACGGCGGGATTTCCACCGCCCATTACTTGTTGCGTTGCGGAAAAATATTCCTCTGCACCAACAACTTTGCCTTTGAAATATTCTGCACCGCGCGGTTTGGCACGTGCATCGCAAATGCGGTCATAGGTAAATTTCACATCCGATGCTTTCATCTCACGACCTTTGCCTTCGGGAAAACATTCATTGTCATGGAAAAGCACGCCTTTACGTAAAAAATATGTATAAGCAAGTCCATCGGTGGAAACTTCCCATCGTTCGGCAAGGGTAGGGGTTAATTGCAAGTTCTCATCCAAATCGAGCAAATTTTCATAAATCTGATGGGCTATATGATGACTTGTCACATCATTAATGCCTGTGGGGTCTAAGCCACGCATTTCACCCACTTCATTCACACGGAAAATCCCGCCATAGAGTTTGCCGCCATTTGCTTGACGTGATGGTACGGTATTTTGCTCCTTGTTGTCGCCACAGCTTCCCAATACCACACTTAACACACAGAGAGTAAGAACGATTGCAGCAGTAGTAAACACATTTTTCATAGCATTCCTTTATCTGATAATTATTTCTTTAACTATTTCTTTTCCTGCACGCGCATTTATTTTCGCACGAATATCTTCACGTCGCAGCACCAGCTCTTGCCGCCAGACAGCCGCAGGAACTTCTACAAACAATCTGCCGTCCTCAAAGCGCTTCACGGAGGTTTGTGCCGTCAGTTGCTGACCGATGATTTCCCGCCAATATGCCGGCACCGCCGCCTCTTGCAGCTTATGCTCAAGACCCGATTCCCGGAGATATGTATGGAGCAAATCGCCCACTTTTCTGAACTTATTGTTCATGTTGATAGAATGTCTAATGATGAGAGCGTTCGATAAACAGCGTTTTCCGATAAGCAAATTAGGAGTTTTTCATGTATTGAACGAGAAAAACAACAATTTCATACAAAAGACTCTTAAATATGTTTTTTCCGTATTTTTGCATATCAGTTTCAATTTACAGTCCGAAAAGGAGTTTCGTGTATGCCGGTTTATCAGAGAATGGGTAAAATTCCCTCTAAAAGACACACAGTGTATCGCCGTGATAATGGCGACCTGTATCATGAAGAATTGTTTGGCACGGAGGGCTTTGCCGGCGTGTCATCATTACTGTATCATTGTTCGCCACCCACAAGGGTTATCCACTACGGTGAGCCGCGCTCAGTGCGCCCCGACATTGCTATTCACAATAATATGAAGGCATTAAGTTTTCAAGGATTTGCCATTGAGCCGAGCAAAGACTATGTGGAAAGCCGTAAAACTCTCTTTGTTAACCATGATTTACATATAGGGCTTGCCGCGCCGAGTATGTCCATGACCGAGTACTTTTTCAAGAATGCGGATGCCGATGAAATGCTGTTTATCCATAAAGGCAGCGGCACTTTATGCACTGCTTACGGCTCATTGCCCTTTGCGTATGGCGACTATCTCATTATCCCCCGCGGCACGGTCTATCAACTTCAATTCGACACCGAGGACAATCATTTCCTGACTATAGAATCTTTTGGACCGATACGCACTCCTCGCCGTTATCGCAATGATGTGGGTCAGTTTTTGGAACATTCGCCCTTCTGTGAGCGTGATTTTCGTTTGCCTGAAAACTTAGAAACCCACGATGA
>JAYRWZ010000029.1:0-3335 GCA_041917875.1 Chloroflexota bacterium
GATGAGCATCTGGATTTTTAGCAAAAAGTATCACCCCTGTGGTTTCTTTATCCAATCGATGTACCACAAATATATCACCATACTTTTCTTTAAGAAAGTCTCGCAAATTAGGTAACTCTGCACGAAAACGGTCAGGTATGGTTAAAATACCGGCTTGTTTATTAATTGCAATTACATCATCATCTTCGTGAAGAATGTGTAAATTTTCTTTTTTCATGTTATATTTCAATTGTTGTATCTCCTTGTTTCCAAACAATGCCTTTTTCTGTCAAGGAAACGCTAATATTTTTACCGATGGAAATATGGGCTCCATCTTCTAAGACCTTAAAATCAAAAGGTTGCTTTGATTTGCCCCGTTTCTTCCGCAATTTTTGTACAGATTTTTCAATATCTGGTTCTTTGGGCATAAACGTAGAGTACATATCAAAAGCTAAACCGATTCCCCAGCCGATATCAGAATAGATATACCATCCTGAATCGGAAGTAAAATAGTCTAAAAAGAACAAACCGCCATTAACAATAATGTAGGCAGCTATGTGGTCATACAGTTTGCGTCTCTTGCTCTGTAAAACTTCGCTTCTTAACTCCATCTCTTCTTTTTCAAACAAATATGCCTCAATGGCTTGTTTAAGCTCATCCTTCGTGATTCCTAACTCATTTGCCGTATTTTCCAAGTCTGCAAGAGTATATTGCGCACCAATCGGTTTATTATGTAAGAGGTTACGTAAAATGCCGTCCGCATCCTCATGTGAAAATCTTTGTTGCTGCCTCATTCGACTTCTCACTAATTATTTGGTACCGGATTGTAATAACTCGATTTTATCAATTCCATCTTCCATGAATTTAGCTTCGCCTTGAAACCCTGATTCCTTGAATTGTATTATTCCTAAGGGCGAGACAAAGAATTTTGCAGGTATCCCTGTAACACCAAGAGATTTGGCAAATGTGTCGTTTTCATCAAAATATACGGGAAACGTATAATTATTCTTAGCCATAAACTCATCTACTGTCTTTTTTTTATCGTCAGAACGTTCCCAACAATTTACAATAAGAAATTCGACCTTGTCATCATTTTTGTATTTATCATAAAGTTTTTGCATTGCAGGGAAGGAAGTGCGACAAGGTCCGCACCACGTTGCCCAAAAATCAATAATCAGTGTTTTTCCCAAGAATGAACTAATTTCTACGGATTTACCTTCTTTGTCAATAATTTTACCCTTGGGCATGGGCTGTTGGAGCATTTGGTTTTTCAAACTTCGCCGACGAGACATTGTTGATGCATTGTCAATCACTTTCCGATATTCGTCATACGTTGTATATTGTGCTGACGATGTGAATGTTTCTTGATTTATCTTTTTTATATTATCATTAGCGCGTGAAAGTTCTATGGCTCTTCCTGACCACAAGAACGCTTTATTCCACTTGCTTTTGTCTTCATATAGTAAACCGACAAGTTTATCGTAAATCACTTCATGGCATGAAAGGGGGTATTGCGTAACGACATATTCTAAATCCTGTATTGCCTGCATTTTTTGGTTATTTCTCTCATAGATGAAGCCGCGTGTTGCGGTTATCTGCGCCATTAGGGATTCTTCTTTCTCTATCCACTCTATATCTGACATCCAACGCGGTTTTAAATATTGTGTGCCGGATTTTAACAAGGCATCGCGCTCTTTCGTTAAGTATCCGATTGCCACAGGAATTTTTGTTGAATCGGCATCTACTTGGATAAATGCGAACATTGACACAACAAACGGATTTTTATGTTTTTCCAGTGAGTATCTTTCTATTAAACTATCAAGGACTGAGAGTGAAGCAGCGACAGGCGCTAATCCCTGTGCAAGCATCGGCATTTCTTTAGAATGGGGAAAATTCAATATATATTTCATGCCCAAATCTACTACTTGCCTCTGATCATTCAGTCTTTGCAAAATCTCTAATCCGTAATCTTCGGCAAGCTCTGATGTAGGGTGATTTTTTACATAGATTCTTGCAATCGAATCAGCTCTGTTTTTATCACCTATCGCATTGAATGAACGCCAAGCCGAACGTACCACTTCCTCCTTTGACCAATCTTTCACTTTGGCGAATATTGAACGAATGTTCCTTTCGAACTCGATTTTGGTCATTTTCTTATTGTCATAAGACAGAATTGCTAACCCTGCCTTGGCTGGGACATTATCGGGAAACGAACGTAGCTCTTGGCTAAGCATCTCCTCAGATTTCGCAGGCGAGACCCCGCGCTTGCAGTTGTCGGGCAGTTGTCCAAGATAAGAAATACCTGCGCGAAAATATGTGTTCTCTTTAACGTTATTATCTGAGTCAACTACAGGTAAACTCCAGAATTGTTGTCCATTATCATCAACGGTTTTCCCGTTCATAACCTTAAACATCACATAAACGGCATCCATGGGAATGGTAATACTTGCCTCACCCTTGTCGGAGATGGCAGCTTGATACGCTGTCGGCTTCACTTGGGAAGAAGTATAGCAATATGCAATCAGAGTACTCTTAACGTCCGAATCATCCTTCGATGGCTTGTAGATAATGGAAACCGTGCTACCGTGCTGAGCATTTTCGGGCAAAATCAGTTCACCGGCATATAACCTTGATGAGAGGAACAAGCATAAGAGTATAATAATTCTAAACTTAGAGACGAACTTCTTCATTGATATGACAATCAAAATTTCATAGATATATAGTTTTAGTACTACAAATTAGTTACCAAACCGCAATAATCAGTCAAAATACTGCGTTTTGGTTCGTATTTTTGATCTAATCACTTTAGATATTTATGAAGATACACCCTTTTCTCGGCTCGAATATATCAGAAAAAGAATGGGATACTTTTGTCGAATCCTCAAACAATGGCACCATCTTCCATACAAGAAGATTTTTGTCATATCACCCTCAAGGTCGCTTTCACGATTCATCGTTGGTGATTGAAAAAAATGACAAGCTGTTTGCTCTATTTCCAGCGGTCATCATCGAGAGAAATGGTAAACGCATACTCTCATCACATTCGGGGGCATCGTATGGCGGTTTCGTTCACACTGATGACTTGAACTTTAAGGACGCTCATGACTGTGTCCAACTTCTTAAGGAAACAGCCGCTTCTTTAAAATGTGATGCAATCCAGATTACTCTCAATCCTATAATCTATCAAAAGCACTTGTCAAATTACATAGACTTTGCATTGATCCGTCACAACTTCTCATATCTCAAACGTGAAATTTCCAGCGTTGTTGAGTTACCCAGCCATGAGGAAACAGTTATCTCTTTGTATCGTGATGAGGCCAAACGAGCAATTCGTAAAGCCCAGAAAAAGGATGTAC
>JAYRWZ010000030.1:0-2333 GCA_041917875.1 Chloroflexota bacterium
AGCAAGATGAGTATTAGTTATTGATTTCAACCATGACAATTGTTCTTGACTGACATTCCCTTTTGATGAATCCATCATAATAAATCTAAAACCATATTCATCATAATAATAACAAAATTCTTCTGATATATGTGAAGTGTGTAGTCTATCGTTAAGCTCTTTAATAATATCATGATTACCGAGTACAAGATTATACGAATAGCTTTTAAGTGCATCAAAAAAAGAATCATGACTTTTTTTGCTTCCGATATCCCCACAGAATATTATGTCTTGTATATTACGATTTGCAATATCAGACAGAATTTCCTCAAAATGTTCTTGAGCCTCTGCGATTGAAAGAAAAGGCATTTCTTCTTCAAGATGAGTATCGGTAATGAGCGCAATTTTTTTTGTCATCATACACTATCGTTATGAGTGTTTACAGTATTGTTCTCTGCTGTCTTCAAAATGTCTTCAAAAACATCATTGATGCCAGTAAAAGCACTTTTTTCTACTCTTTTTTTTATATTATCGGAAAAAGGAACGCTGTCGCGCAAAGAATAAAATACATCCACACCATCCGCAATTGCTTCGGGCGAATGTGGCTCGACAACAATGCCTGTTTTATATTGTTCCACTAATTCTTCAAGTCCTCCGACTCTTGTGACAATTGCAGGCATACCAAAACTGTACGCCACGTTTAATATGCCGCTGTTTGTTGCATTGCGATATGGTTGCACTACCAGATCCGCTGCTGCAAAGTAGCGTCCTACTTCTTCATTCGGCACAAATTTGTTGACAAAGTGAATCTGCGATTCCGTGCCGCTTTCTTTTGCGATGGCATGGTATTCATCAGGATTATCATAAAATTCACCGACAATAAGCAGATGAATTCCGGGATGTCTTTGAGCAATGAGCGGAAAAGCCCTTAATAAAATATCGAGTCCCTTGTATTTGCGTACATAACCGAAAAAGAGCAATACCTTGGCATTATCGGGAATGCCGAGCGCTTGCCTTTCCGTTTGCTGATGGAACTTTTGACCGAGAGAATAATCGAACATCGGCAGTTCATTGCGAAACACAGGTCTTGCTTTTGACAATAGCTTCAAATCATTTTCTACTTTGCTTGAAAGTGTAAGGAAAAAATCGGCATGATGCAGTCCCAATCGTGTGAGCACCATATCAGCCGCCCTTGCTTCATGGGAAATAAAATTTTCTGTGATCCACAGCATACGCCCTTTGTATTGAGAGCGAATCAGAGCGGAAATACCACGATGACAGGGACCGAAAAACGGATTCCACCAATCGAAACACACAAGGTCAGCATTCAGTTCTTTAATACGGCGGGCAGTGCGCCACCATGACCAAGGATTGATAGAATTTATCAATCGTTCGCTTTCCGGAGCTTTGATTTGTTTGTTGCTCGTATCGAATTGTGTTTGACCGGGAAAGAGGAAATCCGGGTAAAGCAATGAATAATTTATGAGGGTGACATCGAAGCGTTGCTTAAGCGATTCGACAAGATATTGAATAAACATAGCATTACCGCCGCGATAGGGGTAAGCCGGACCAAGCAAAACAATTTTCTTTCGTGCTGTCATCTGCGTAAAAACAATAATCCGTAACAATAACTGCAAAGATGCACAATTTTATGCTAAACAGCGATGGAATGAAGCCGAAGAGAGATGAATATATGGCGAAAAACAAAAAATTTTTCATTTGGTTTTGCCCACCCGACCGAAATACCATAAATTGCTTTTGAAAAATGCACACAGTTGTCTATTTGGGCACATAAAAAGGTATTGCCGTATGAAAAAAGCAGTAATTATGGCAGGAGGATTCGGCACACGATTGCGACCCCTCACAATGAGCATCCCTAAGCCGATGGTGCCATTGATGAATATTCCCATGATGGGGCATATTGTCAATCTTCTTACAAGCCATAACATTAACGATATAGTTACTTTGCTGTATTATCAACCGGAAGTGGTCACATCATATTTCGGCGATGGCAGCGATTTGGGTGTTTCGATGAAGTATGTGCTGGCAGCAGCCGATTATGGGACAGCCGGTGCTGTGCGTAATGGTGCCGAACATCTCGGCGAACGCTTCATCATTATCAGCGGCGATGTGTTAACCGATTTTGATATTACGGAAGCACTTGATTTCCATATCAAGCGCGGCTCAATGGCAACATTGCTTCTCACCCGTCATCCCAACCCTTTGCAATTTGGCATTGTTATGACCGATTCCCAAGGCAAAATCACTCGATTCCTCGAAAAACCTTCATGGGGCGAAGTGTTTTCCGATACGATCAATACCGGCATATATATCCTTGAGCCGGAAGTGCTTGA
>JAYRWZ010000031.1:0-24685 GCA_041917875.1 Chloroflexota bacterium
ACGGATGCCGCATTCCACACGATATTCACAGCATTCGCCGGAGCATCAAAACCCCAGAAAGTATCAATAATTTTTTCTATTGAGAGTGTTTGTTTGTAATGTAAAACCATATATTTAAATATGTCTCTGTTTCTTTTGCGTTTCCATTGGTCGGGCATAATTTCTTTACCATTGATTTCAACTTGAAATCTTCCGAGTATTCGCACCTGTATATTTACAATCTCAGGAATATCTGATATTGTCATGGATTGCGGTATTATCACCGATGTTATTCCCATGGTCCTGAAAGTCTCTATATTTCTTTGAATTTCAAATTCAGACATTGCATTCATATTTTCAACTTTCTGAGTAATCGTTTCAGCCAGCAATGATTGGAACTCATTACGAAACTTATGGGACTGAATTCGATTACCAAGCTGCGAATGCGCTTTTATCAGCCCTTCGAATAAACGCTGTCTGTTTTCATCAGTGATTTTTATTATTATATTTCTTTCTGTAAACATAGCATACGCATTCTCGAAAAAACGAAGTGCATCATCCATTTCGTTAAGTTCAAGATATGATTCTCCAATCAACAAATGTGCATAGGGCTCGGATAATGTAATCTGATATTTCTGAGAATCGGCAAGCACCTCGTGAGCAAAACGTATTGCCTCCGCAAATTCTTGTACTTGATAATATAATTTTGCTAAGCGAAGAGTAATAAGAATAATTCCGGCTTTATCATCTAAATCGCATCGAATTTTTTTGGAAAACATATATTCGCGAAGGGAAGCACTATAATTACCCATAGACGCATACGCACGACCGGCACTGCTATGTAAATTGGCATGGCTGTGCATAGAATCATGATGGATGGGTACACGCAAGCCTTCCATTGCAAGTTCTAATGCTTTACTCGGTTGTTGTATATTGGAATATAATTCGGAAAGTGTTGAACAAACCCCCAAAAAACAACGTTCGTCTGTTTTGCAATACGGGTGAAGATATACATGACGTAATTGTTCAATCGCCGAATTGTATTCCCCCAAAAAACTATAGATCCCCGCAAGAACCTCACGTGCCTCAAATTCAACACCAAACGAGCCGTTGCTTTCAGCATAATGTATTGCTTGTTTTGCATATTTTTGCGCGTGGTGTATATCTCCTTGTTGTTTCGATATGCCCGAAAGTATGAGAAATGACCGCGGATATACTTCACTATGTTTATGTAATTTATACTCTTCAAGAAGTGAAAAAATCTGCGAAGAAGCGGTGTCAAAATTGCCGGACAGATAATAAAATGTAGCAATGTTTTGTCTATGAAACATATACCGTTCATCATCTTGGTATTTCTTACAAAGAGCAAGTATTTCCTCAAAAATCAGAAGCACTTTATCGGGCAATTTAAGCAAATGATACAAACCCGCAATTCTATAAAGTGTATCACAAACAACCCTGTAATCTTTGTGTGAATATACCATTGAATACATGGTATGTATTTCCGCAAGAGCAGAATCGTTGTTTTTTGAAATAAGTGAGTGAATGTGATCAATTTGTGCACTTACTTCATTGGAAGGAGGCTGCAAATATGATTTCATGATTGTATTTCCAAAATCAGATTCAATATTGCCATGTTATTTAACAGAGATAAGTGAATGTTCCAATTGATCTAACCATGCGGGTGGCTGCTCATTATATTCTTTTTTGTAATACGTTTTGCATTGTGCAATGATATTGCGTGCTTCCGTCATATTGCCGTTTTCTTTGCATACTTTCACTACTATTTCATACGCTTTACGATATGTTGTATCAATAGCAATAACTTTTTTTGCATATCGCGCCGAAAGTGAAAATTTTTCTTGTTCGGCATAATATCGTGAACATTCTATGCAAGAAATAATATATTGCGACTTATAGTCTTCCCTCTTGGATTCAGTCCATTCTTCATAGATGTCTTCGGGCAATAAATCACCTTCATAGAGTGCGATGGCATTTTCGATGGTCTCTATACGCTTTAGTATATCCGGTATTTTTTCTGCCATTTGCATTAATGAAGAAAAAGTAAAAAAATCTATGTCGGCTTTTTCACCGAAATCAAGTGTGTATGCTTTATCTGCGGCAATAAGAAATGATGAAGGTGCTCCTTTGGGTAAATCAGGCTCAAAAATGGAACGTATTACCGATGCTGCATTCCATATAATATTGGCAGCATTCGCCGGAGCATCATAACCCCAGAAAGTGTCGATGATTTTTTCAATAGGAACAGTCTGTTTATAATGAAGAGCAATATATTTAAATATGTCTCTGTTTCTTTTACGTTTCCATTGGTCGGGCATAATGTCTTTACCATTGACATATATGCGAAATCTGCCGAAAAAACAAATACGTATATCAGGCTTATTTTCCGCCGTGCGAGCTGTTTCCTGTCTTGTTTTTTGTTGAGGAATAATCACAGAACGCAGCCCCATATTTTTGAGCTTTTCTTCGGTTCTTTTTTGTTCAAAAAGTCGTATATTTTCAAGAATATTATTTTTAGTATCTGTTTGGTTAATAATGGTTTGTAATTCATTTCGATAACTGTGAGCCACACTATGTTCGCCGCGCTGTGTGTGGGCTGTTATCAGTCCATTGTATAAATTATTGCGCTGTAGGGTCGGTAAACCGGTCAGCATATTTAATATCGAAAAACAAGAATATGATTGCGTGAGGTATTGCGTGGCTTCGTCATAATCACCCAAAGCCACAAACACATCTCCAATAATAAGATAGGAATATGCCTCATTAACGGGAAAGCCATGCTGTTTCGCATAAGCAAGTGATTCGTAACCATAGCGCAGTGCCTCATCATACTCTTGTGCTTCAATATATAATCTGCCGATACGCGTATTCATAATCGAAATTCCCGCCTTATCGCCTATGGTGGTTCTTATGGTTTTTGATTGCAAATATTCATGCAATGCGGCGGTATAATTACCCATGAGCAAATAAGCGCGTCCCGCATGGCTGTGAAGTATGGCTTCTATAAATTGAGTATTGGTGTCTTTGATGCTATGAAGCCCTTCCATCGCAAGTTCCAAGGATTTATTGGCATCGCCCATATCGCTATATAATTCCGACAAAGAACCGCAAACATTCAGAAATAATCGCAATGTTTTTTTCGCTTGCGGATGTAAATAAATTATTCCGAATTGTTGAAGTGCCTCATTATACATACCCATTTGTCCATAGACCGCACCAAGAGTTTGACGCGACTCCAATTCTGAGATACTTTTCCCGATTTTTTGTGCATAGTCTATTGCTTGCAATGCCATTGTTGCCGCATTTTCCAGATCACCCTTCATACGATAGGCAACAGCAAGAATACCAAGTATTTCCGGGTAATTCACATTGTTCTCTGATAATTGGCTGCGGTCAAGTAATGGAATAAACAATGCCAGAACCGATTCCGCATTACTTATACCCAAATAGGTTAAGCCCAGCTTGAGACTATGAAGTATTTCTCTTTCTTTGTCATGATGCTCGCGACACAGGGCAATCATCTCGCGGCATAAAGACTCCACACGTTCATATTCTCCAAATGAATGATAGATGTCCACAACAGAAAGCGCAATATCACTTACAATGGTAAATTCTTGATTTTTTTCGAGATAACTATATACCTTACCGAGCAATGCCATTGCTGTTTGTTTATCGTGCCCCACCACTGCACGTGCTTTATCGAGCAAGGTATTGATATGATCCGGTAATGGTTCTGAAGCCGCACTCACAGCATTCCCCGACTGTTTATTATGATTGTCTCTCTCAAAAATACGGCTCTTTGCCGATGTATTGCCTATCGTATTGCTTCTGGCACGAAATTTTCGAGCAGCAGAATTTTTATATTTCGGCTGGAAGAATATATGCAAATCTATGCAACAAATGATGAACCGATTATCTCATGTCCGCTTGTGCGCAATTGTGAGTTTGAATTATTTTCCGATTGGGGCATACGCAATGGTGAATCAGACAACAATACCATGAATAACTAAATCGACAGAATGAAGCGGTCTTGGAATTTTCTGTGTTCAATTTTTTACAAATCGGGGAAATTACAATGACTTTAGTACGGGTATATATATGAAACCGCAACAGTTCACACCATTTTCTTTATCGCGCTGGATATTTGACTCATTTTGGGGCTGGTTACTTGGAATCATTGTTATTCTTGTTTTGTCCTCACTTTTGGATAGCATCGGCATTGAAAATTTGCAGTTTTATGTGGGTATTGGTGTTATCACCGGAATGTCTCTTGCTCAATACCGCCATATTCGTCGCTATTTCCATTTCAATATATCGTGGATGATATGGAGTATTCTCAGTTTCAGTATGCCATTTGTTTTGATTGACGGGATAAAACACTATGGTCTGTATTCTTTTTCCCAAAACCCTTTGATGTTATGTGTAATCTTAGCCACTTTCACAGTAAGTCTGACACAATATCTTCTGCTAAAAAAATCAATGCCTTATCCATGGTCATGGTGTATCTTTAGCATTATCGGATGGTCACTTGCCGGAATTGCAACCTTGGCACTTGAATATACACCGTCATTAACACACAATAATTTGATAGTGTTTATTATCAATGTAATATTGATTTTATCGGGTGGCATATTCATAGGAATATTTACGGGTTTAGCTGCTCGAAAAATACTCACTACTACTGATAACAATACATTTGACAAGTTTTAGCAATACCGTTTATGCATTTTTTATGGCATAAATATTTTCTGCAAGATTGCCGGAAAATACACCGGAACCGCTGACAAGAATAGATGCACCCGCCTCAATAATGGCACGTGCATTTTCTTTTTTTACTCCACCATCAACTTCAATGGGAATATGCGCCAAACCATGGGTGTCTAAAAATGTGCGGAGTTCGCTGCAACGTCGTAAAAATGAAGGAATAAATTGCTGCCCGCCGAATCCCGGATTAACAGACATTAAAAGTATAAATTCACAATATTCGGCTGCTTGATAAGCATAATCGAGAGGGGTAAGAGGATTGAGCACAATACCTGCTTTTTTCCCGAGTTCTTTTATGAAGGAAAGTGTACGATGCAAATGCGTACATGCCTCCACATGAATAGAAATCCAATCTGCACCGGCTTCTGCAAATGCGGCAATATGTTTATCCGGATTTTGAATCATCAAATGGCAATCTAATGGCAAATTCGTCACTCGGCGCAAGGCAGCAACCACCGGAGGACCTATAGTAATATTCGGAACAAATGTGCCATCCATCACATCCACATGAAGGATATCGGCGCCGGCTTGTTCGCAATGCTTCACATCGCGCTCAAGATTAACGAAATCGGCTGACAATAGCGAAGGTGCAAGTAATAGAGGATGCATGGACGTTTTCTTTCAATAATGTGAACACAAAAATACAATAATCAAGTGGCTTTTATGCTCACAAGACCCATAATGACCAAATTCCATTAAACCTAAGTCGCTCGATGTTTGCTCTAAGCGGCACTTCATCACATTTATGAATTTTTAAGGAAACAGTCACATGAACTCATTTCGTCACTTTCCTATCTTTTTTGGGCTAATAGTTTGTATTATCTTGGGATTACCTTCGCTCTCAGCGCACACATTCGCCGATAAAGAAAAGCGCGAACAAGCTCGCAAAGAGATGAAATCAATGTTTGCGGAGTTTGCTAAAAAAGAAATCCTTCCCTCAATGCGCCAATGGAAATCGAGTTTAGACAATGCCATGTCATCCGAAGACCTTTCCACACTTAATGCCCTTCGCAAAAAAGCGAAACAAATGCGCGAATCTACCAAAACGATTGCCGACGGAATGCGCCGCGCTTGGAAAGACGAAGACTATGAGGCACTCAAAAAGTATCGTGAACAATTGGATAATGCTAAAGATGACCGAGTCCGCTTGGCTCTCGATTGCAAACCTCTGGCAAAAAAATATAAGGATGTTTTAGAAAAAATAGGCGATGATGCTAAAAGTAAAGCACCACAATGGAGAGAAAAAGGCAAAGAATTAGTCCGTCAATGGATGAACAAATATGATATTAAAGCCGATGGAAATATTCTTGAAGGTATGAAAAAACGATTTGGTTTTCTGGGCGATGGCGATGGAAAAAAAGCCGCTTTGCGTTTTATGCTTTGGGATGGCAGCGAAGATTTTATCAATGAGGACAGAGAACCGATGCAGCGCAATGAGCATAATCGCCGCGACAATCGTGAGGATGATGATGAAGACGATATTTTCGGTTATGCACACCCCAATCCATTTTCCGAATCAACGGCAATAGTCGTCACTATGCCAAAAGAAGAACATATAACTATTGATATTTTTGATACACAATGTGAAAAACTATCCACTTTAGAGGACACTTCTCTTCCTGCCGGCACTCATACCATATCTTTCGCACCGGAAACTATTGCCACCGGACAATTTACATTTGTCATAACTACGCCGACAATGCAAAAATCCGGTCATATATTTATGACAAAATAATTACAGTAGAAAACAATGCTCTGATACTTACGATAACTGATACGTCACCGCATAACACAGATTATCGTTGGATTAAAGTGATCTTCACTAAGCGTATGATGACAATTAGAAACACTTTTTTTGAGCATATCATAGCACACCATTCAGATTCGTGAAAAAGAATGTGAATTGTTCTCTATGCAATATTTACAATCCTGCCAATGGATTGTGGGTATCATTTGCAAAAGGCAGAGTGATTTTGAATGTTGTGCCGCGAATGGCTTGCCCCGACACCACTTCTATGCTGCCTTTGTGCTGTTGAATAATTGATTTGGAAATAGATAAACCCAAACCGGTTCCTTTGCCGCGCTGTTTGGTGGAAAAAAACGGCTCGAAAATATGTTCCAAATTTTCATCGGAAATACCCGTGCCCGTATCGGCTACGGTGATAATAACTTTGCGTTTTTCATGCTTAAACACACCGATAGTAATAGTTCCGCCGTCGGGCATCGCATCCCGAGCATTGAGAAGAAGGTTAAGAAATACTTGCTCTAAATGCGTTTTCGAACCAACAATATTCATGGATTGTTCTTCATATTCTTTGACAATATGGACGGCATCGCGATTAAGCTGTGCGCCGACAAAAGAAATAACCCCGTCAATAACAGCACAAATATCCGTTGGTACGGCAATAAATTCCGTAGGAGAACTACGCGCAAAATCCAATAAACGTCGTGTAATTTCACTGATGCGGAACACTTGATTTTTGATTACTTCCATGCGTCTGTCGGGGTCGCCCACACCCGATTCCAATAATTGTAAATGGGCAAGTAATATTTGCAATGGATTATTTATTTCATGAGCCACGGTTCCGGCAAGTTCACCAATGGAAGCTAATTTAGATGATTGCAGCATTTGCCGATTAAGAATGTTGAGCCGCTTGTTCATGCGTACAATTTCAGCCGCACTGCGAATATTATCCAATGTGATGGCGGCTGTTTCAGCCAAAGCCATAAGGCGTTGCCGTTCCGCAGCGTCGCAATCGTCATCATTGCGATGAGTAAAGCCTGCAAAAACACCGGCAGGTGCACCGCGTAACATGAGCGGAATTACCATGATGGCAGACTCTTGCGGATCATTGCCATGAAGATTGGGAACAATGCGCAATTCCTGCTGACCTATAACCCAATCAAGAATACCTTGTTCGTCGAAATTACGCACAGCCATAATTAAATGCTCTTCTCCGGGCATGGTCGAAAGAGGCGTAATGCCGCCATGTTCAAAAAAGAATACATTCACTAAAGATAAGCCATACCTTTCGCGGCAATGAACACTTAATGTGGCTATCACATCATCGGGACCGGTTAAAGCAAGCAATAGTGCCGATATATCTTCGGGCAACCCCTCGCTGTTTATGGCTTCTTTTACTACCTCGACAGGCTTGCGTTGTTGTCGCAAATGCTCGACTTCTCTTTGCAAGACTTGATATGCCATTTCTAAAGTGCGTATATACTCTTCTTGGGACTGAGCGAATTGCTCCGCAGTCGGCAGCATTGTGGTGTTTTGTTGTGTGTCGTTTACTTCCATACCAACGAATGAGGTTAATAACTGTGCCGAATTACCACCAAAAGCGATATATTCAGGATTGCTCTGTATAAAGTTTTACTGCATGAGTATCCGTACACTCTTCCAATAATTGTTCCATTGTTTTTCCGAGAATAGGATGGCGCATAGAAGCAGCAATATCCGTCACGGGTTGCAATACAAAACGTCTTTGATTCATGCGAGGATGGGGAATACATAAATGCTCAAAAGCAACAATAGTATTACCCAAAAGTATGATGTCAATATCAAGTTCACGTTCATGCCAACGAGGGCGCAATTGCCTGCCATAATATTGTTCCACATTGCGCAGGGCATGAGCTAAATCATCGGGGGAGAGCACACAATCACCGCGCACGGCACAATTCAAAAAAGGCGGTTGTTTGCTATAACCCACGGGTTCGGTTTCATACAATGGTGAAACGACAACATTGGTCACTATCATCGTTTCTTGCATCATGGCTATAGCCGCATGAAGGGTAGCTGCCCGATTGCCGAGATTTGCCCCTAAGGATAAGACCGCCTCCGCCACTTGTTTATCCTTCTCGTGCGATGGTATGTTCGGCTTCCACATAACCGATGACTTGACCAATCGGAATATGCAATTTGCGCACACGCACCGTTGCCTTCACCACCAAAGGGAATCGCTCCATTATTGCTGTGAGAATATCATAGCATAATGTTTCTATAAGATTATATGGCTCTTCGGCATTAAATATTTCGTCCACAGCATACATGGCTTCCTCATAATTCACTGAATCGGACACATCGTCGCTGATAACCGCACTCCGTGCATTGTAATATAATTCGAGGTCAATTTGATATTTACCTCCAAGCGTACGCTCTTCGTTTTTTACGCCATGATAACCGTAAAATTCAGCATTTTTGACCGTTAATTTCATCGGCTGCAAATTTTTCACCATCGGATATATCTCCTAAAAATAATTATTGAAGTATTGATTGAACGGCAGTATAAGCTTTAGCCAAATCTTCCGCCGTTCCTTTGCCAGATAAATGTGCTCGAATAACTCCTTGCTTATCAATAGCAATAAATGTTGTCACATTTTTTTGAATATCATAATATTCCACTGTTTCGCCATCCCAATCCATTAAGACCGGATTAGTGTACACATCGCGAAATTTACCACGAATAAATCCTTTTAAAAAAAACGGTACTGCACTGACATCGGCAATTGCCACCATGTGGATAGAGTTGCCATAACGAGTAAATAAAGGTTTTGACCAATTATCAGAGAATTTACTTCCTTCTCGGTCACCTAATAATAATACCGTTGGTTTGCCGCTGAATTTTTCCCAAGAATGTTCTTTGGAAAATTGATCTTCCAGCACAAAATCTTTTGCTTTTTTGCCTGTAAGCGAACTATAAAATCCCATAGTGACGCTAGCACTTACAATAATTCCCATAAGCGTCATCAGTACCAGTCGCTTTCCCCTTGGTGCGCTGTTCATTGTTGTCCTTTTGTATTAGTGATCTATACTGTCTTAGCGCGATAATTTTTCTTTTTCCGCTTTCATTTTTTCATAATCATTCAAAAAGCTTTGCAATCCCGAATCTGTCAAGGGATGTTTGATCATTTGCAGCAATACCTTGTAAGGCACGGTAGCAATATGCGCTCCTGCTTTGGCACATTGCAACACATGGATCGGATGGCGTATGGAGGCGGCTATAATTTGCGATTCCAAACCGTGAACATCCCAAATTTCACAGGTATCTTCAACGGCTTGTAAGCCGTCGGTAGCCACATCATCCAAGCGTCCCAAAAATAAGCTGACATACGTTGCTCCCGCATTATTGGCGGCAAGGGCTTGCGCAGCGGAAAATATCAAGGTGACATTCGTGGGCACTTCTTGGCGAGACAATGATTTCACAGCAGCCAAACCCGCCGGTATCATCGGTATTTTGATGGTAGCATCGGGAAACCATGATAGTATCTCATCGGCTTCACGCAGCATACCGTCTGTGTCGGTGGAAACAACCTCAACCGACAAATGTCCGCCTACAGTTTTGTGAATGTCCAAAATCAAAGAACGTATGTCCAAAGACGGATCTTCTTTGGCAAGAAGAGATGGATTGGTGGTGACACCACTAATTATACCCAGCGATGCCGCATGGCGTATGTCGGCTATATTTGCCGAATCTACATAGAGTTGCATAATAAATAGTTCCTTTATTTTGTAAAAAATCATCAAGAGGATGCGTGCAAAATTACGGCGCACAGCATCAGCAGCCAGCCATTATATGTTTTTAGTATCTATTCTCTTCTTGTAACGTTCACCATACACAGGTTATTTTTGCAAAACTTTGTTTCAACATTAATGAACGGAACCCGACGATGAACTCACAAACAGTGGACCATTTGCTCTCTTTACCCCATGATGAATTACAGCAGCACAATATTGAAGAAATGATGCGTGAATTTATAGCCAAGCTCAATAGTGGCGATATACGCGCCGCCGAATGTGACAATAATGGCGAATGGATGGTCAATACATGGGTAAAGCAAGGAATTTTGCTCTGTTTTAAATTGGGGATGATGCAAGAGTATTCTATGGGCGGAATGCCTTTTTTCGATAAACACACTTTACCATTGCGACCGGTGACTCTCGACGACGGCATCAGAATTGTTCCCGGAGGTTCTGCTATCCGCACCGGCTCATATATTGCGCCCGGCGTTATCTGTATGCCACCGATGTATATAAATATCGGGGCTTATGTGGACAGCGGCACTATGGTAGATTCCCATGCTTTGGTGGGTACATGTGCTCAAATAGGCAAAAGAGTGCATATCAGCGCAGCAGCACAAATCGGCGGTGTCTTGGAACCGGCGGGAGCGCGCCCCGTGATTGTGGAAGATGATGTGATGATTGGCGGAAATTGTGGTGTCTATGAGGGCGTGATGATTCGCCGTCGTGCTGTGCTTGGTTCGGGTGTGATACTCAATGCTTCCACTGTGGTCTATGATCTTGTCAATGAATGTACATTGCGTGCCACAGCGGATGCACCTCTCGAAATACCGTCGGGAGCAGTGGTGGTGCCGGGTTCAAGAGCAGTAAACTCTCCCTTTGGTAAAGAGCACGGATTATCTGTGTCAACACCGATTATTGTGAAATATCGTGATGAAAAAACTGATGCACGCACGGCTTTGGAAAGTGCATTGCGATAAAAAATCACTAATATTCAATAATATAAAATGTCTTTTTTATTTTCTATATGGAAATAAACAGAGAGTCAATATTTCTGCATATGCTTATTCCTTTGTCATTGCAGAACAATTTTGGCAATATCACTCCTATCTGAATGATATTCGAGTCGTATTCACCGATAAAATACTACGTTTGTTATGATCGAGAATTTATGAGTTTATTGTAAACAAAAATTGATAATCTCCCATCAGATAATGGTAGTGGTATCGTACAATAATGAGCACAATGACGATATGTATTTTTAGTATTACAGGTAAAAAAAATCCCTTATCATTATTTTGATAAGGGATTTTTTTAGATCGTAACCTAATAATTGCAAATGTTTAGACAGTTTGTTGCTGACGTGCTTTTCGCATCAAACGCATAAATACTGTTCGTAGAGAAGGAATAAACGGTGCAATAATATAAGCACGAATAATATAAGTCCAAAACCCACGCTCCAATAAAGAGGAATCAATAAGGTGCTCAATTTTTTCATGAGTATCTATAGATGTGAAACACCGAAAAATCCAAAACTACTTTATTTCTGCCATATATACTTATTTTTTGAGTTAAAACAGTAATTCAGCACATTGTTTTTTCTACGCTAATACAAAATATTATGAGTTCGTGGGCTTTGTAGTTTGTTGGTATAAACCCAAGTGCACTAAACATAAAAATTTGAATACCATATCTGCCATTTTAGATGCTTTGTATAGCTTTGACAAATCCCTAATGAACAGTGAAAGGTATCGAAGTCATACAGTTAGAAATCAAAACGTTATTACCTTTAACAGTCACACGTCTTCCTGTTGTAACTAAAGATAAGGATTATACACAAGGTGTTTGTCATGTATTATTCGCCGGATTCAGTAGGTTTAAAAAGCTTCTTGTCAGCCCAAAAAGTACCGAAAGGAATAATAGAAGCTAATAATGCCAATATCATTTTTTGCATTTTCCATTGTTGATCAATCCAAATTTGAATCACTGCAAAAACGTACAGCACAAACAATAAACCGTGAATTAACCCAAAAATTTTATTAGGTTCGGGTATATGGAAAGCATATTTCAAAGGCATAGTAACGAAAAGGATTACCAAAAATGATACGCCTTCTATGAAAGCTAAAAGTCGAAGTCTGCCTAATTGTGTTTTTATTAAGTCCATTGTTTTAAGTGCTAAAAGTTTCTGTATTATGGTTTAAACCGAAACATTGCCAACAGAATAAGCAATAAGAAAACCGCAAACAAATACCAATGGTTTTGAATTTGGCATGGTCGGTTCATTGTGTCTGTTTATTGGTGATTGCAAAAAACCGATGGCATTGTACATATATCTCGCAGTAATGCAAAACGTCTTTTGTTTCTGCAAAACTACACAACTTTGCTCAGATTTTGAGAACGACTATTGACAATTCTTACCCACTGTAATGAAGATAGGTTCTGCTGTTCGGCATTCTGTTGTTTAGGAGTAATAGTATGAAAAACATCATGACCCATGACCGATGCTCATTTTTTGCCATTGGTTGATTCGATGTATTTTCTCTTGAAATGTCTATCAATCCATAAAAAGATATGGTCGCCAAGACTCATCCACTTTCCCGACTACCTGCTTTAAAAATGTTACATGCGATGGTTTTTTCGGAATGGATAATAATCGCATTCCTGCTTCTTCGGGCGTGCGATTTCCTTTGTAATTATTGCAACGCATACATGCCGTGATAAGATTTTCCCATGAGTCTTCGCCACCACGCGATTTGGGGATAATATGGTCAATAGTCAATGGTGGAGTTATCTTATTGCAATATTGGCAGCGTCCATTGTCCCGACGTACAATGTTCTTGCGCGAAAGTTCCACCCTACGAAATGTCACTCTCACATACGTACACAATCGTATCACACTCGGACACGGATAATGCACAGAGACGCTTCGCAAGGTGCGATCTTCTTTGGCAGCCACTATTTCGGCTTTGGTAAGATAGACAAGCAAAAATGCTTTTTTGACAGAGCAAAGACTGATTGGCTCATAGCTTTGATTGAGCACTAACACCTTCGTGTTGGGCGAACCGCCACGGCGAGTGCTGTGAATATGCGAATGTTGGGATGAGGTACTGAATGCAGAACTCCCTTCTTGGTTTTGAGGAAATCTCATGGAAAAAAATTGTGAACATAACTGTCAAAAAGTAAAACAAAAACACATTTTTTGCGATAACTGTTATCGCACTTTCAATACAATCGGCGGCATTGTCCGTAGTTTTGCGCCTAATTATGTATCAAATTTGCAAAAAAGTAAGGAGTTAATCCGCATTATGGCTCATTCTGCACTGTTAACACTTGAAAATGGTATGACCTTCCGGGGTTGGGCTTTTGGTGATATTCATGCCGAGTCAATGGGTGAAGTCGTTTTCAATACTGCACTTAGTGGTTATCAAGAAATCATGACCGACCCTTCATATAAAGGACAAATCATGACATTTACCTATCCGCATATCGGCAACTATGGTGTGAACATCTTCGATGTGGAATCGGACACTGTCCAATGCGAAGGCATCATCGTGAAAGAATATGCAAAGCATTATTCCAATTTCCGTGCCCATACCGGTTTGGGTGAGTGGATGAAAGAACATGGCACCATAGGCATTGAAGGGCTTGACACCCGCAAACTTGTCCGCGTATTACGTTCCGCCGGTGTTATGCGAGGTATTATCTCCGCACAGAGCACCGAAAAGGAATTGTTGGAGCGCGTACAACATGTGCCTCAAATGGAGGGCTTAGACCTTACCGGATTGGTCAGCACTAAGCAAGTATATCAATGGCAAAACGCCGATGAACCATTTGTGCAAAGTGCCTTAAGTTCCGGCAAACGCTTTCGGGTTGCTGCTCTCGATTTTGGTATTAAACGCAATATCTTGCGTCGCCTTGCTGCCTATAATTGTGATGTGACGGTATATCCGGGCACTACATCGGCTGATGTTATATTGGCAACAAACCCCGACGGCATCTTTTTGTCAAATGGACCCGGCGACCCGGCAGCAACAATATATGCATTCGATACTATTCGCACATTGGCGGCAAAAAAACCACTTTTCGGCATTTGCTTGGGTCATCAACTGATCGGCTTGGCTTTTGGCGCATCTACCTATAAATTAAAATTCGGTCATCGCGGCGCAAATCATCCCGTAAAAAATATGCTCACCGGTGCTATTGAAATAAGTTCACAAAATCATGGTTTTGCTGTGGATGCACATACATTGCCGGACACCCTCGAAGCAACCCATATCAATCTCAACGATAATACTTTATCCGGCTTACGGCATAAATATCTCCCTGTTTTTTCAGTGCAATATCACCCCGAAGCAGCCCCCGGACCACATGATTCCGATTATTTGTTTCGTGATTTTATTGACTTAATGGAGCGTCATGGCTCCGTATCATAAATCACCACTTATTTGAAATTTGATTGCATTATGTTTAAGCGTGCTTATTTATCGGTTATTATTGTTCTCGGCATAGTATGTTCCATTACTGATGCAGCGGCGCAATCGCGTATTCCTTTATGGTTTGGCGGCGGTGTGGGTTATATGCTCGGCATACACTCAACGGATGGTAATTTGCGTTGTTTGAATGACCCGTCATGCCCGCAATATAATGATGGCACGGGCAAGGGTCTGATGATGGGCGCTTCACTCGACTGGCGCATTACTTCTGGGTTCGGATTACTTTCTCGTGTGCATCTTGCTTTGCCGAATGCCGAAATGAGTGCCGATAATTCCGCAGGTATAGTAAAAAATATCAATGGCGATATTGTCCCTTTGGTGCGCTCCCATACACTTGAAGCATCATTAACATCGCTGCGATTTGATATTGCGGGAAATCTGATTTTTGGAAAATTCCGCATTTTTGGAGGCATTTCGCCGGAACTCTTGATTTCTCCGACATGGACATCAACGTCCACTATTCTTGCTCCGGGTAATGTGACTTTCGGCAATAAACGCCGTGACACCACTTTTTTGGACAATGAACCGATTCAGAACGCCTCTTCTTTTCTTTTTGGCGCAATAGCAGGCATCGGTTATGATATTCCTTTAGGTCAAAAAATAATGTTCTCGCCCGAACTCACGGGAACTTTGCCGCTGACACCTATCCGTAGCGATGGTAATTGGAAACAAACGGCACTTGCATTTACAGCACATATACGCTTCGGCTCCGGTATTATTAAATCCAATGAAATAAGAATACGTGAACAATTCGACACAGTAACAATTCGCGATAATTCTTTTGTGGGAAGACGTTTCGTGCCCGGTAATAAAATTATGACACGTGATTTTGAAGAAACGGAAACTTCGCGTATTACTACGGAAACCAGTATCCGCCGTGACACCGTATTTATCGGGAATGACCCGCCCAAAGGTCCGCTTGTCCGCACAGAAATAATAGCAGTCGGTGGCGACAATGCAGGAAGAAAAATTCAAGAAATAACTATTGGCGGACGTTTTGTCACAGAGGCATTTCCTGTTATTCCCACAATATTTTTTGATGCCCAAAGCGAACAATTACCCGAAAGATATCGCCGCATATCGTCACCGCAGGACTTTTCGGCAGATAACCTTATTCCCAATTCATTAACACAACACAAAGACGTACTGAATATTATAGGTCGCCGATTATTGGATAATCCGAAAGCAAAAATCAGTTTACGCGGTACATCCGATCCCACAACCGAAAAATCCGATTGTGATTTGGCTGAAAAAAGGGCTGAATCGGTAAAAAATTATTTAATCCAAGTATGGGGTATAGAAGAAAAACGTATAAAAAACAGAACGCCAAGCCGTCGCTGCGAGCCCGAAAACCCAACCACATCACAAGTAGAAGAAGGATATGCAGATAATAGGCGCGTGGAAATAGAAAGTGAAGACGATGAAATATTAGATCCTTTATTGCGCACCCGATTTACGGAAGTCGTAAAAGTCGAGCCGCAGGAAATTGAGGTTGTAATTAAAGACGAAAATACCAATCCCATAAGCCAATGGTCAATCAAAGGTCGTTTCGAAAAAACATCATTATTTTCTCAAAACGGCAATAACAAGCCCCAGCCTGTGCGTCACCGCTTTACCGATGAGCATATTCGTATCATGAATGGTGCTAATGAAGGGTTTATAGAAATAGATGCCATGATAACCGACAAAGAGCAACGCAGCGATGAACAGAACTCCATAATTACCATAAAAAAAGATACGGCAGAATTTACGGTTGAGCGTTTATCACTCATGACATTTGATGTTTTGAAGGATAAACTGAATCGTTCTGCAAAAAAAGCAATTAAACGATTTATTGATGAATTGGACACCGAATCTACGATTAGCGTGAGCGGTTATACCGACAAATTGGGCGATGCTGATTTAAATGCTCGCTTGGCGGAATCAAGAGCTAATGCCGTAGCGGATTATATCAAAGATATTAAACGTAATGCCAATATTGTCAACAATGTCGGCTATGGCTCAACAAAAATGCCTCCGGGTGTAAATACTACATCATTGCCGGAAGCACGTTTTTTAAGCAGAACTGTACAGATAGAAATTATAAAACGTATTAAATAATTAGGATTTATCCCATGAGTACACAGTTTGAAAGCAGAGTTGATTTCAGCGAATTGCGCGAGACCGTCGAAAATATAAGGACGGAAATTCACCGCATCGTCGTTGGTCAAGATCGTATGATTGATTTACTGATTGCCGCCGTTCTTGCCGATGGTCATGTCTTGATAGAAGGGGTGCCGGGCATAGCCAAAACCCTTACGGCAAAGCTGTTGGCACGCACTTTGGATGTTAATTTTCAGCGTATTCAATTTACACCGGATTTAATGCCGTCGGATGTAGTGGGTACATCGGTTTTTAACCCGAAAACAGCGGAATTTTCCTTTCATTCGGGCCCTGTGTTTTCCAATTTTGTTCTTATTGACGAAATAAATCGTGCGCCGGCAAAAACACAAGCGGCATTATTTGAAGTAATGGAAGAACGTCAAGTCACTGTGGACGGAATTACCCATACGATGACACCTCCATTTTTAGTGATTGCCACACAGAACCCTATTGATCAAGAAGGCACATATCGCTTACCGGAAGCACAATTAGACCGTTTTATGGTCAAAATTGATGTGGGCTATCCTTCATTAACCGACGAACAAAAAATACTCTCCGAATTTCATCAGCGCAATAATACTTTTGATATTTCAACGGTTACACCGGTGATGTCACGTGAACAATTAATGCGTTTTCGTCAATCATTGCGAGAAATTCGGGCAGAAGAACATTTATTGCATTATATTGCGGAAATTACCCATCAAACACGCAATAATCCCGCATTATCTTTAGGTGCATCTCCCCGTGCTTCTTTGGGTATTCTCATGGCATCAAAAGCTTTTGCTGCAATGGAAGGCCGCGATTTTATTACACCGGATGACATAAAAAATGTGGCTGCTTCGGTGTTACGCCATCGTATTATGCTGACACCCGAAAAAGAAATGGAAGGTATTACCCCCGAAGATGTTATTACACAAATTATTACACGAATTGAAATACCGAGATAACAATTATGGCAACACAAATCGCTCGCCCCTCTGAGGCGGAATACCCACCGTTTTTTCGTAATTATATCAATCAAGTTATCGGTGATGATCTTGACATGTCATTAAGAGCGCCTATGGCACAATCAATGTCAATATGGCAAGCATTTCCCCAAGACAGAGAGCTTTATGCTTATGCCGAAGGTAAATGGACACCGCGCGAAATTCTTGGTCATATTATTGACACAGAGCGCATAATGCAATATCGTGCATTAGCCATTGCGCGGGGGGAAAAACAATCACTCCCCGGTTTTGACGAAAATAATTATGTCAAAAATGCAAACTTCGCACATCGTCCCATCTCTGCCTTATTCGGAGAATTAACAGTGGTGCGATTGGCAACACAATTATTGTTTCAACATGCAATAAGCGATTCCGACATGTTGCGTACAGGCACTTTAAATGGTCGTGCAATAACTCCGCGTGCCATTGCATGGATTATTTTCGGGCATGAACAGCATCATATTTCTATTCTCAAAGAACGATATTTGATTTCATAATATCTTTTTTTCACATACACTACATAATCATTATGACTATTTCCCGACATCTGCGCAAGTATGCGGTGGCACTCTTGGCATGTTTTGCTTTAGGATGTGTCGAAACAAATAATAAAAATGCACCGCAGGACTTTGACCCCAATAAACCCGAAAAAGGCGATTGGATTATAATGCATGAACTGAGTGACCCTGAAGGGCTTAATCCCGTCACAACCAATGATGCCTCAAGCCGTGATATCTTCACAAAAATATTTGAACCTCTGCTGACATTGGACTATGAAACAGCACAATACCGTCCGGAATTGGCAGAATCTATGCCAACTGTTTCGGATGATCATTTATCCTATACATTTACATTGAAAAAAAATATTACCTTCTCCGACGGCAAACCACTCACTGCCAAAGATGTTGTTTTTACTATTAAAGCAATTAAAAATCCTTTGGTAATTGATGCCGCAGCTTTGCGTAATTATTATGAATCATTGGAAGATGTGCAAGCAACGGATGATTATACTATTGTCTTTATCATGAATAAGACCTATTTTATGGCTGAATTTCAATTGGGGAATACGTATATTCTGCCAAAACATATTTTTGATCCGAATAATATAACAGACCAATATACCATACCGCAAACGAATGATGTGGAGCAAGTAGATAATAATATTGCAATGAAAAAATTTGCGGAATGGTTTGGCGCAGCAGACAGAAAAAGAGAACCCAAATACATGATTGGCTCCGGTCCGTATATTGCCGAAGAATGGCGAACCAATGAATATGTTCGTTTAATGCGCAATGAAAAATATTGGAATAAAGGAAATGATGAGGATGCCGCCGCATACCCCGATAAATTGGTCTATAAAACAGTCAATGATGTGAACTCGGCTGTTGTAGCATTAAAAAATGGGGAATTAGATATGATACCGACTATTAACCCGCCCAAATTATGGGTTGAAACCATTGACACCCTTGCTACGCCCCATATTACAAAAGTGCGCTATCCGCAAACAATTTATACCTATATTGGTTGGAATAATCGTAAGCCCTATTTTTCCGACAAAAAAGTACGTCAGGCATTGTCACATTTAGTGGATAGAGAACGTTTACGCCAGCAAGTGAATCGCGGATTCGGACAATTGCAAAATACCGTCATCTATAAAAATTTACCGGAATACAACTCTGCTTTGCCCGCCTATGATTTTAATGTGGAAAAAGCAAAACAATTATTAGCTGAAGCCGGTTGGAAAGACAGCGATGGCAATGGTATTCTCGACAAGATGATCAATGGCACAAAAACGGACTTTGTTTTTACATTTTTTGTTAATGCCGGCAATGAAGTGCGTGAAAATATTGCATTAATTGTGTCCGAAGAAATGAAAAAAGTGGGTATTAAAGCCAATGTGCAAAAACAAGAGTGGACTGTCTATCTTGAAAATATTCGTTCCGGTCAATTTGATGCTTCTATCGGAGCATGGGTTAATGACCCCACACCGTCGGATCCGTATCAAATATGGCATTCATCGCAAACAAAAAATAAAGGGTCAAATTATGTGGGGTTCATCAATGCACGTGCTGACCAATTATTGGAAATGAATCGTGTGGAATTTGATGCGCAGAAACGCGTAGAATATATGAAGGAATTTCAAGCAATTGTGCATGATGAACAACCTTATACGGTGTTATGGCTTAATGAAATTCCGGGCGCATACAATAAGCGCATACAAAATGTGAAGTTTTATTCGCCGCGTCCGGGCTATAATCCTGCAACATTCTGGGTTCCTAAATCAATGCAAAAATATACTGTTACACAATAAACACTTTTACACTACCGTTCCCCTTTGTACTTCTTTAGCAAAGGGGATTTTTTTTTGTAACAAAGAGCAATACCATGAAAAGGCACGAGGTAAAAGAATTAATTGCTTCAGGCGAATCTACCACCGTAGAATTTAAGAGAAAGTTCACAACACCGGTAAAATTCGCTAAAGAAGTCAGTGCTTTTGCAAATACTAAAGGCGGCTATATTTTCATTGGTGTGGATGATAATAAAAAAATAGTTGGCGTAAAAAGTGAAAAAGAAGAAATTGCACAAATTGTTCATGCCTGTGCTTTTTTTATTGAACCGCCTATTGAGCCGTTTTATGAAATTATTGAGGTTGATTACAAAGATATCATTATCGTAATAATCGAAGAAAGTGACAGCAAACCGCATCGTGTGTTGAATGATCCGGATGTCCCGAACGGCGAAAGTGTAGTGTATATCCGCCAAGGTGAAGAATCAGTCGCAGCCAGCAAAGAAATGGTGAGAATATTGCGCAGTCAGCGTGATGATGCTCCTCCTTTACGATTAAGCATCGGCGACAAAGAACGTCGGCTTTTTGCCTTTATAGAAAAAAACAATCGCGCCACGGTCAAGGATTTCGCTCAAATTTGTAATATATCCGAACGACGTGCAGCACGTTTATTAGTACGTTTAGTGCGTGCCGGTGTACTGAATATTCATACGGACGCTCATCATGATTATTACACCCTTACACAAGCTTTACCATAATTTCATTTTTTGTACATAAATCATTGATGATGCTGTTATGTTGCTTGCACGCTATATTTTACGTTTTCACATAGGTCCGTTTTTATTCGGAACATTAACCGTTATGTTTATCTTTTTGATGCAATTTCTTATCATCAATATTGATAAATTATTGGGTAAAGGATTGGAACCGTTGCTTATTGTCCAAGTAATTGTCTATAGCTTAGCATGGATGGTGGTGCTTGCTGTTCCTATGGGTGTCCTTTTTTCAACTCTCATGGCTTTTGGAAATATGTCAGCCGCCCAAGAGATAACTATTGTGAAATCTACGGGCATTTCTCTTATAAAAATGATGCTGCCCGTAATATTGTGCGGCGCAGGTATTTTTTATGGGATGTACAGATTTAATAATGATGTATTGCCCGACACTAATCATGCTTTCAAGGTGTTGATGCAAGATATTCAAAGAAAAAAGCCGACATTTGCGATTGAATCCGGTCAGTTTTCCACACAGTTGGAAGGATTTACTATTCTGTCAAGAAAAACAGACAGTACGGGTACATTATATGGTATGACCGTCTATGATTATCAAAATCCGTCACGGACGAATGTGCTTACCGCCGATACAGGTAAAGTGCGGTTTTCGTCGGATTATTCTAAGATTATTCTTGATCTCAGTTCCGGTGAAATCCATCAGGTGAATAAAATCAATCGCGGTGATTATCGGCATATTACATTCTCAAAACATCAAGTTGTGATTGCAGCACGTGATTTTTTATTTGAACGCTCAGAAAATGGTGTTTTTTCTCGCGGTGATCGTGAGATGAATATTGCGGCTATGGAAGAACAGCGCAATGCAGCATTAGCCAATAAATACCGCTTCGATTCACTCATCAGGCATGAATTACAACTATTTGCCAAAGACAAGTCATTATCATTACCTTCGATTGATAATGAGCAAGAATTACGAGCATTTATTACTCAATCAGACGGTTTGCGTTCGGCGGTGGATTCTTATTTGTTCCAACGAGACAGTTATCGTAATCAAGCGAATCAATATGAGGTGGAAATCCACAAAAAATATGCAATTCCTATGGCTTGTTTTCTCTTGGTATTTATTGGCGCTCCATTGGGCGTGGTTACGC
Organism: Chloroflexota bacterium; assembly: GCA_041917875.1. Taxonomy (GTDB): domain Bacteria; phylum Bacteroidota; class Ignavibacteria; order Kapaibacteriales; family UBA961; genus UBA2353. The sequence continues at coordinate 22,076 of JAYRWZ010000031.1, forward strand.
GACGAGGTAATTTTGGGGTCAGCGCTGCCATAAGTTTAGGTTTTTATATTTTTTATTGGGCTATGCTCATTATGGGCGAAAAGCTTGCTGACCGTAATCATGTTTCGCCGGCAGTGGGTATGTGGGGTGGCAATGCTATTATTGCCATTGTGGGTATTCTTCTCACATTACGAACAAATTATGAATCGCTGCCATTACTTTCTCTGGTATGGAAAAGAAAATAAAAAGCGATATTATTATTGTCGGTGGCGGCATTGCCGGAATGCTCACGGCATTTTCTTTATTGCACAATGATTCATCCGTAAAATTGACCCTTATTGATAATGGATTTCATGCAGCCGCTTGGCGCATTGCCGCCGGGATTATTAATCCGGTTGCCGGAAAAAGAATTGTCAAAACAGCTAATATTGACCTACTCCTGTCTTCACTTCTGGATTGCAACAATACATTGCACCATCTGACGGGTAAACATTATTTTTTTCCTATGCCGATTGTCCGTGTTTTTCGTGATCAAAGTGAACAATTATCGTGGGATAAAAAAATACAAAAAGCGGATTATCACGCATGGCTTTCCCCATATAGTCCGCCATTATTACCGATTCATACTCCTCATGGCGCGGGCATTATTCATGGCGGCGGCAGACTGGATATTGTAGGACTTATCCATGATATTAGTGCGTGGTTGTCCGCACATTGCACAATAATTCACGATACATTTTCCCCCAAAATTCCCTTTTCGTCCGAACAAATAATTATCATGTGTTATGGCTGGGAAATGATGTATAGTCCTTATTGGTCATGGCTACCGTTTGCGCCATTTAAGGGCGAAGTACTGACAGTGCAGATGCCTCCTGATTTTTCCTCGACATTTATTCTTAATAATGGCACCTATTTTTTACCATTAGCAAATGGTACTGCGCGTATCGGAGCAACGATCGAACATGATACACTCACGTATCTTCCCACAGAACAAGCACGCCGGGAATTGGTCGCCGATTTTGTGTCAATGACAAATATCTCACCTCATATCATTGCTCAGCATGTCGGTATCAGACCCGGGATTGAAGATCGTTACCCTGTTATAGGCAGTCATCCAATCCACAAAAATATAATGATTGTCAATGGTTTGGGAGGCAGGGGTGCACTCTATGCTGCATTTTGTGCCAAGTCAATCACTGACTATATTCAGCATAATAATCCAGTTCTACCCGAATATTCCGTTGAACGCTACTATCATCGCCTTGCATTATAAGTATGTGCGTAAAGTTTCGTAAGTTTGGAGTGTGAAATTCTTGATTGGCAGATATGAACATTGCGAGCGTATGGGTGTGCTTAAAGCAATATGGCAGAAAACAAGCTCTTTGCTCCGTACATCTACCGCAATAATCATGAGTCACGATGTTTTGCAATGAGCTGATTCACTTGCCATAATACCATAGGCATTTCATTTTGATATACGTATATGTCTTTTGTAAAAACAATCATCGGCAAAAAAAACGATACATGGGTGCGCTGTATAAATTATTTATGTACATAATTTTTCAACTTTTATATAGTATGTCGAAAGAAAAACTATGATGTATTTAAAATCTTTACGATTATATATTATCCAAATATTTTTTGTTATACTTTTTCCTTTCACTGCGCTTGCACAAGGCGATTGTGAAGCCACAACATTAGACCAATTTTTTGAGTGTTACGGCGGTAAAAAAGCGTTTAATAATCATGCCGTCAAAGCATTAACAACATTTGTCGAAGTCGAAGAAGCGATCAATGCCGGAAATTTTACTCAAGCCAAAATATTGATGGATGATATATATAAAAGCTATCCGATTGGTGATAATATATGGTGGAATGTTTGGCAAGCTCCCAACGGTGCGAATATCGGCTCTCCTCATTGTTATTACGGCTTGCGTATGATGGAAGATATTGTTGCGTATGGGCTGAAACCCAATCCTCATGCCAAAGTAAAAAAAGTGAATATGAATATTGTCTTGGTTGGTTGCTCAAAGGGTATTTTACCCACCACAAAAGAAGAATTAGCCAATGGGACCGGACAATTTGTTACCCATACATTAAATGCCAAGTTAAAAGAAAATAATTATCGCATTATTCGCCAATCATTAGATTTATTCATTAAATATATTAAAGCTATCACCAATGGTTCATTAGATGTGCAATTGGGGTTTATAGAACTTGATACATTATGCCTTCCCGTGAGTGTATCAACAACAAAACCATACGTTGCATCGGGTGATTATGGGGCAGTGCTGAATGCTCTGTCACAGCAAGCAAAAGACACCACCGATTGGTTTATGATTAACTATCCGTCGCATGTGCCTGATTTTCCTGTCTTTGATGATGAATCATTTATTACGGGAGGGATGGGTGCTGACAATAAAGGAGGTCCTGTTTTTATTGCCGATGACAAATGGGTGGTGCGAAAACCGGCGCATCTTGGCAAAGGTAATTATACCGATATAGAACGAAGAACATATTTACCACAGTGGTTGCAACATGAATTTTTCCATCACCTGTACCGTATTTATCCCGAACTGAAATTAGAAGTTAATGGGCACGATTGGTTCGATCGTAAATTTTGGGCAAGTG
>JAYRWZ010000032.1:0-6224 GCA_041917875.1 Chloroflexota bacterium
ATTAGAATGAATATTGTTTACACGTACAAAGAAATGTCCGCCATCGGGCATAGATTGCATTGCATTGATAGAAATATTGTCAATCACTTGTCCGATTTGATTTTCATCAAAATCGCAATACCACACATCATTCGCAATATCAATTGTATAGGAAACCGAAGAACCACTGAATACAAATTTTAACGTTTTCTCCAATAATGGAACTATAGATCCGATGCTGCGGACGGGATCACCGCCTTTTGCAAAGGTCAATAATTGTTGCGTTAAATCCTTTGCTCGTGTAAACACAGAAACGGCGCTTGCAATTGCCTTGTCCGCACGTGCATAATCTTGCTTATTGAGCATTAAGCGCGATACCTCAAGAAAACCGAAAACCCCCGCCAATAAATTATTAAAATCGTGAGCAATGCCACCCGCAAGAACAGCAAGCGAATCTAACTTTGAATTTTGAAGTGATACTTCATGTAATTTAATTTCTTGGGTAATATCACGAAAGATAATGATAACCCCAATAACATTACTTTCCGCATCACGTATGGGCGCACCGCTTTCGGCTATAATAATTTCTTTTCCGCTGCGACTCACCAATGTTATATTTTCTTCAAGTTCTATTATTCTTCCCGTGGTTAAAATTCTATGAAAAAATTCTTCACGAATATTTTTATCATTTTGATTCTTGATACTAAACACCGTTAATATTGGAAGGTCTTTAGCTTCATGATTTGTCCATCCGGTCAATTCTTCGGCGATGCGATTTATAAATGTTATCTTCCCTTCAACATCGGCAGCTATCACACCATCGCCTATACTGCGTAATGTAACAGCCAATCGCTCTCTTTCTTCTTTTATCTGACGTTGAATTTCCCGCTGTTCGGTAATGTCTTGCACTTGCCCAACCACATGCTTTATTTTTCCGTCATGAGCGCGAACTGCCGACACAGACAAAGACACCCAAACAATCGTCCGATTTTTATGATAATATCTTTTTTCCATCGAATAAGAATCTCTTATGCCGGTTATTAGTTCAGAAAGAAATTTTTTATCTGCATCAATATCTTCTTCATGAGTAATATCTTCAATATTCATCTTTTCTAACTCTGATGATGAATAACCGATTATACGACACAATGCGGAATTGACACGTAACAAATTACCTTCGGTGTCGGCAAGTGCCATGCCGATAGGAGCATACTTAAATGCAGAAAAAAACCGTTCTTCACTTTCCTTCAATACCTCCTGCGCTTTTTTCTTTTCAACATTTAATAAGCATGCCGCAATCTGATCGGATAATTGATTGCAGAAAGCAATTTCATCTGCTGTCCAAACATGCTCAATGCCAACATGCTCAAAACATAATGTTCCTAAATTAAGCCCACCGCTTCTAATAATACCATCAAGCATAGCCGTAATATTATTGGGTTTCAAATAACTTTCTATATAACCCTTAGTGCGCGGATCAGTCAACGGGTAACTTGCATCAACAAATTTACCGTATTTCAGATATTGAAATTCATCATAAAATTCTTTTTCTAATAATTTTGCTCCTCGCGTCACACTTTGAGAGCTTGTGGAATATTGATATATACACTCTAATTCCGTAATTGCTTCATTAAACAACCACACACCTATGCGTTCAATACCGAATGTCACGCCGACTGTTTTTGTTATCAGAGCGCAAAGTTCTTCAATATCTCCCTCAGCAAGTGCAATTGACCCTGCAACGGTAGCAAGAATTTCATTTTGTTGTTGAACACGTTCAAGTAACTGTAATTGCTCTTTTTCTCTTTGTTTTCTATCGCTGATATCTTGAGAAACTCCAATAATACCGATAATTATTCCATCTTTATTAAATATTGGTGTGTCAGTGACAAAAGTCAACAATTCATTGCCGTCTTTATGGCGAATCAAAAATTCACCGCTCCATGATTTTCCTTCTTTTAACTCATTTATTATCTCGGCTGCTTTTTCATTATAACCAATAGCCGGTGTAACATCAACAATATTTTTCCCTATAATTTCTTCCGGCTTCCATCCAAATAGTTTTTCAGTATAATTATTTGCATATATAATCACACCATCAGTGTTTGTTGCAATAATAGCTTGCCCAACGCTATTCAGCATCTCGGCTTGCAAACGTATATTTTCTTCGGCTTTTACGGATTCTGTTATATCTTGAGCCGCTCCTATAATTCCTATCACTGCCCCTTTTGTATCAAATATAGGTCTGGAATGATCCTTTATCCATTTAAGTTCACCGCTTTTAGCATAAATTCGTAATATTGTTTCTTCTTCATAACCTTGTGTCAATCGCTCTCTGCGCCTTTTTGCTTTCATAACATCATCAGGATGAATAACTTTATTCCACCCTCCAAGATCTTCTATTTCTTCTAAAGTATAACCGAAGATTTTTTCCATATTACCGACATGCCAATCATGAATAAATTCATTATCGCTGTTTTTCACAATAGAAAAGGCATAATCTGAACTTAATTCGGAAATGATTCGATAACGTTCTTCATCAACAATCAATGCTTTTTGTTCCTTGCCTCGATCAATAACGATTGATGTTAATCGCGCTATTTTTAAAAGTAAATCTTGTTTTTGAATTGACGGTGTGGCTTCTTGTTCACTGTAAAGAGCAAAAGTACCAAGCAAAGTATGTGATGTACCAATAATCGGTGTTGACCAAATAGAATGAATACTGTATTCTTTGGCTAATTCTGTATAATGCCTGGTTAATGCATCGGTAAAGCAATTCGCAATTATTACAGTTTCCATTCTATAAGCGGAGGTGCCGCAAGCCGCAAATCCTTCACCAACGGGCAATTTGTCAATGATGTCGGTAAAACTTTGCGGCAAACCGTGAGCTGCTGTGCTTCGTAAGACATTGAGTTGGGAATCGTATAGTAAAATTGAAGGTTTATGTTCCGGAATAATCGTGTGTACCAATTCGCATATTTGTTGTAAAATTTCTTTCGTTTCTTTACCGGAAATCATCATTTCCATTTTGTTGTAAAATTTCTTTCGTTTCTTTACCGGAAATCATCATTTCCATAACAATATTCATTGCAAAAGCAAATTCTTCGTCAATTTTTCTTTCTGTAATTTCTCTGGCTATCAACAGCACTTCATTGTCTGAATACGGCACAAAGTTACCGCTGTACCAAATCGTTGAGCCGCGCACTGTAAGTTTGTAATCAGCTGTTATGGTACGATTATCTGCAAGGCATTGTTGAATTTTTTCAAGAAAAAACAATGACATTGTTTCATCAAATATGTCTTGGATATTCCGGCCGACCAACTCATTGAGCGGCAAATATAATAATTCTTCGTTTTTAGGTGTGATTTCTTTACATAGTCCATTATTATCCAATATAATAAATATATCCGGCAATACATTAAATAGTGACTGTAGCTTTTGTTGCGATGCGATCAGTTGTTGTTCTGCGATTTTTTTTTCGGTTATATCTTGTATGGTGCCGATAAATACGTGTGTATTATCGCTTTCACTTTGTGTGAGTACATTACTGACAACATGGCGAATTTGAGCATCTTTACGTACTAAGCGAAACTCTATGCTGTCATAATTATGATGCTCGACCAGTTGTTTCACTGCCTGATACACAGTATTTTTATCATCGTCGTGAACATATTTGAGAAAAAAGTTCGGCGTATTTTCACACTCGTCTTCGCCAATTCCCAGTATTTGTAATAATTCCTTGGAAACAGTTACGGTTTGTCTTTCTACATGCCACTTCCATGTACTGATTTTTGCCATTCGCTCAGTGGTTTCGAGCAATTCTTGACTGTTTTGTACAGCAATTTGCTGGTGTTCTTGGGTTGCACGACTTCGATAATGTGCAATGAGAGATGCACAGGCAATAAGCAATGGTTGCAATTCATTCACAAGTGGCTCGCTAAAACCGCCGGGCTTATTGGCAATACCACATAAACCGATGATTTCATCACCCACAAGGAATGGAATACCGACAAATGACGACATGTGGGGATGCCCTTCCGGTAAACCGCCGGCGCGCGGGTCATTGTATGGGTCATTGGCAATAAGAACACTTTTGGTCATAATTGCTTTGCCGAACAATGTGTCCATATTATGAAATTCCATCCCCTGTTCCGAGTACTCATCATAGAGTGCTCGCGTTTTTTCATCCCATGCTATATTGGTTATTGCATAAACTTTAAGATATGGCTTGGCTGCGGAAGTGTAGAGTATCTCGCCTATAAACCCATATTCGCCGCTTGTTGCCTTTATAAGTAAAGTCAGCATACGGTCAAAGAGATGCCTCATTTGCTCTAAGGTTGTACAAAGCAAAAAATGTGACTGAATACTACTGATTTCTTGCAACATTTCATTCGCAGAAATTGCTAAATTTTGCTTCGATTTCAATGATTCTACGACAGAATGTTGGGCTGTTCGGCTCTCCTTTTTCATTCCGATGTTCTCCAAGCTGTGACGGTTTGCGCACGAGATTTACAATGCAAAATATGATATTTTGCGTTCATAGCTTCTATTGAATGATACAGACTTGCATTTCTGTTCTCGATTCAACCCGGTATTACGAACGACGGTTACCCGTTTATTTTATATCAATTTTAAAGTAATTACAGAGCTTTTCATGGATTATTATTTTGATTCGTAAGGACTTGAAACACTATAAACCCCAGATTCACATTGTGACGTGCAGATACAAAAATGGCGTTAATTCCGAAGAAATAACGCCATAGAATAATGTGACGGTACAAAAGGCGGATCAATCGCGGTTTTGCGGCTGAAAAGCAAAATCCGCCGGATACCCCTTCTCTTTATCTTTAATAAATATGCCCCGTATATGGGTAAAGATAAAGTAAATAACAGGAACAAGTATAAGAGTTAAAAACATGGAACCTGTCAATCCGCCGATAAGCGCAAGTGCTAATCCTGCTTTCCATTCACTGCCCGCGCTATGGCTGAATGCTATAGGAAACATACCAAAGACCATGGCTACTGTTGTCATCACAATAGGACGAAGTCGTGTTTCGCCCGCCTCAATAAGTGCATTGCGTAATCCCATACCGCGCTCAAATCTGTTTGAGTTTGCTCTGTCCACCAATAGAATAGCATTTTTCATCACAAGACCTATTAACATGATAAGTCCCAACATAGTGAAAATTGACATGGAACGCATACCGAGAGCAAGAGCCAGGAATGCACCAAAGGGAGCAACAAGCACCGAAAATAAATTCACGAACGGATAAAAATACGAATCGTACAATGCAATCATAATTAAATACACAAATATTACTCCGCCAAGCATCGCAATGAACATATCGCCAAACCCTTCACGAGCATTTTTCACATCGCCGATATAGGTATAACTTGTACCCTCAGGTAATTGGTCTTTTATCATTTCATCCAGCTCCGTAGCAATATCCGCACCGCCTTTGCCCACCGGCTGCGCATAAATAATAAGTGCAGGAATACGATCGCGACGCTCTAATTTTGTTGAACCGGTTGTTTGATAAATTGTGGCAAATTGCTGAATTTCTATCTGTTGCCCCATACGATTTTGAATGGTCATGGAGCCAATTTCCGCAGTGCGATTTCTATCTTGTTCATCAAGACGCACACGAATATCATATTCTGTGGTGCCTTCACGGAATTTCACATCATCATTGCCTTGTAATGCAATACGCAAACCCGCACCAACTTCGCCGATAGTCAATCCAAGTGCAGCTAATTTTTGTCTGTCCACTTCAATACGAGTTTCTAATTTACCATCTTCGGACGAAAGGCGCACATCGCTTGTACCTTCCATTGTAAGCAATGCTTTTTCCACAACTTTTGCACCTTGTTTTACCTTTTCACGATCAGCACCGCTCACAACAACTTGGACGGGCGATTCATTGGCTGAACCAAAAATACCAATCGGATTAACCCGCACTTTTGCTCCGGCAATCGCCATAATACTTCTTTTGATATCCGCGCCCACTTGATCGGTTGTTTTTTGTCGCTCCGATAATGGTTTCAAATAGACATTCATTTCGGCAAGGTTATTTTGCGATTGCGTGCCGGCAAATGCCGAACTTGATGTACCCACATTGGTCAGCACTCTTTTAATTTCCGGCATTGTAAATAATATGCTTTCTATATATTGCGTTTTACGATTTGTTTCTTCCACTTTCATGCTGGGCGGAAATTCCACAGTTACCGTAAACTCACCCCGATC
>JAYRWZ010000033.1:0-6773 GCA_041917875.1 Chloroflexota bacterium
CGGACCTGCATTTACGCTCTATAGCGGCATTGAAATGTCATTCGATAAAAAACTCAGACAATCGCTGATTGCAGGTATCCTGATTGAAGCGCGTTATGTTTATTCCGGTCTGTATGCACCCTTTTTTGAGAAGGCGAAGTCGCAATTCAGCTCTCCTCCGAGTGCATGGAATGACACATTTTATGCGGGAACCAGCTCATTTGCAGTAAATATAGGGATCTTTTTTCAGTTTACAAAGCAAGTAAAGACAATAACACAATAATTACGACAATCATTTGTCATAAAGCAAGCCGAAAGGCAGCATTTTTTTTCACTTTTATATAGATGGGGTTCGTTATGGTGATTAACATCTCAGCACGCCACTTCAAAGCATGGCCTGAATTAACTGAAATCGTTACTGCTACCGCAAACAAATTTTTGAAATATGCCGATGGCATTACGCGTACAGAAATAGTACTTGATGACGATAATGGAAAAATTGTGGAATTTACGGTATATATACAAGATCATGTTATCAATGCAAAAGATTCCTCTGATTTATTTGATAAGAGCATTCATGGTGCATCCGATAAAATAATAAGCCAGTTAAAAAAAATACGCGAAAAACAGTCAAATCATCGTAATGCCGAACACAGACCGTGATTTTTGAAACGCCTAAGTCACCTTGGGCGTTTTTTTTTTGTCTTACCATGAGTTCACTAAAAAATATAACACCAATTCAAAAAAGCAATATACCGGTTGATATTTTATTGCAATCACCGGTAAAACTTGCTCAAGTAAATTCATTCATAAACACAAACAAGCCGATTGTTGATAAAAACATTCACAGACCGCAATTAGCACTTGCCGGATTTGTGCAATTATTCACCCATAACAGAGTGCAAGTATTTGGCAATACAGAAATGTATTATCTGAAATCTTTAACCGAATCGGAAAGAGTTAAAGCATTTTCTACATTATGTACCTTTGATATACCGTGTATAATTTTAACAAACAATCATGAACTTGATCCACCGCTTATGGATGAAGCAAACAAGGCACATATACCCATTTTTCAAACTAAATATGAAACAACGAAAGCGATTTATTTGTTGACTGAGTTTTTAGACGATCAGTTTGCGGAGCAAGCGACTATTCATGGTTCATTCGTTGATGTCTATGGAGTTGGTGTTTTACTCATAGGCAGAAGCGGCATTGGAAAAAGCGAAATAGCTTTAGACCTTGTAGAACGCGGGCACCGTTTAGTTGCAGATGATATTGTTATGTTTACCAAAAAACGCGAATCAATTTTAATGGGTACAGGCACAACACTTGTCAAACATTTTATGGAAATTCGCGGCTTGGGTATTATTGATGTTGAAAAAATGTTTGGAATTCGCGCAATACGCTTTCAAAAAAGATTAGAAATCATTGTAGAATTGGAAGAATGGGATAAAGACAAAGAATATACGCGTACAGGATTAGATGAATACACTTCTCCCATCCTTGATGTTGACATAGCCACAGTGAAATTGCCAATATTTGCCGGAAAAAATATTACCGTCATTACAGAGGTAATTGCTCTCAATTATCTTTCAAAAACCTATGGTTATAATGCCGCTCATGAATTTGCTCATAAGTTGCAACAACAAATTAAAAGTAAATCTGAATCTCAACACAAAGACAGCAGACTTATCACCTATTTTCAAAGTGATGAAGAATAATATTTTTCATTTGACCTCAATGGCACAGTGGACGATTCAACAATACCTTAATCAAGGTGATATTGCTCTTGATGCTACTTGCGGCAATGGTCATGATACCCTGTTCTTATCACAGACTGTCGGAAAAAATGGTCATGTCTTTGCATTCGATATTCAACAAACAGCTTGTACGTCAACAAGAAATTTATTACAAGAATATGCATCGTCGGATAATGTGACTATTTTTAATCAATCGCATGATGCTTTACTTATACATATTCCCGAAGATTATCATAACAATATTAAGGCAATAATGTTCAATCTCGGCTATTTACCTCAATCGGATAAATTGATAAGGACATCGCCTCACACAACTTGTGTAGCATTGGAACAAAGTTGTACAATACTAAAAAAAGGCGGTATTATTACTATTGCTGTTTATGTAGGTCATGATGGCGGAAAAACAGAATTGGAATCTATTCAAAATTTCCTCACCCATGTACCGACAAATAACTTTGCTATTGCACATTTATGCTATCCATATACTGCTTTCCCTGCACCGGAATTATTTGTTATCCATAAAAGGAATATGTAAATGTCAGTGAAATTATTACTGTATAGTCTTTATCAACTGCATTCGCCTATGTTAGCCGACAGTATCCCCGCGAAGACTTGTGTTGATTCACTTTCAGCGGATGCAGCAATCGTACATACGTTGACAACAATACGTACTCCCGAGTTAGTGTTGACGTCAAAAGTAGTCAGTAACAGTTTGGTGCCCGTATCCATAGCAATTCCAACTATACATTTAGTTTATGGTTATGGTGAAAAAAATCGCGATATAGCCCTCAATGGATTTCTTATTGCCGGTGCGGAAATTGCACAATTTGGAATAATGACAGGTATAAAATCACTTGTGCAAAGAGAACGTCCCTTCGTAGCTCACAAAGATTGTATAACTCCGAATGACACTGAATCTTTTTGGTCATTTCCTTCGGGTCACTCAGGAGGCAGCGCATGCTTGGCAACTGTCCTTAGCTTACGTTACAACAATTGGGCAGTAATATCCGCATCTGTCACTTATTCACTATATACTATGTTTGCTCGCTTACATCTCGGTGTTCATTACCCTACCGATATTGCGGCAGGTGCTTTAATCGGGGTTGGTTCCGGGATATTACTCCATTCACTTTCTTCACATATAGAGAAGGCTTTAGATTCAATATTACCTGAAAAAAATAATGGCAATGATATACTAACTCCCCCGCCTTCAACTCCGATTATGTCTGTTTCTTTACCGTTGTGACATATTTTGCAAAGCACGTTTATAGACTAAAAATCCATAATATGAACCATAATACTGTGCATTTTTTATTTCGTCAAGATGATGTTTATCATGTAACTTTGCAATGAAATATACAGGCTTATCAATAGCTCCGCTTTTCAACCATTCCTCAAATTCACCGGTTGTCATATTTTTTGATGCAGCACTTTGAGTATATTTCCTGTTTCCATAAAAAAGATGAGAATATGTTTTATAAAAAACAGGTTGAACATAACAATCTTCTTCTGATGTTTTTTGATAAAACTCAAGGATTGATCTCTGTGTATAACCCTCTACTTTAGGTGCGACCAAGGGTAAAAAAATTGATATTGCGACAATGATGGAAACAAACCCCGATACGACAGAATATACAAACTGTGTTCTGCGCATAAATATGATGGAAGAAATGAATCCAAGAACAAGAACACACGGTACAATAACTTCATAACCGCTCCATATAACGGGAGCTGATAAGTTTGCTTTTTCAAAATCACGCTTTGTGATGGAGATTATAAAGTCTATATGTGTTCCGATATACCATAATGCAGTAAAAAGTCCCATCCAGACAAAACTCAACAAAGAATACAAAGCAATAAATGGTGTAGTTCTTTGGCTTCTTTTTTCCAAAAATTGTGTGATAACAAATGCTGCTAGGTATGTTACCGGATAATAAGCCAGAGATGAATAATGCACAATTTTTGTTTGCACTATCGAGAAAAGTATCATTACAGTAAAAAACAACACAATCATCCATTGCGAAAATGACTGTGTACTGGATTTCCAAGCACGTCGAAACCCGAAGATTGCATACACCGAAGCCGGAAAGCAGCCAATAAGCACAACCACAAAATGATAATAAAACGGTTGAGAATGACCTGCGTCACCTGTGGTTAATAATCGCAACTGATACCGAATAAACTCCACGATAAACCATGAACCATTGATGCTATATTCGACCCCAAACCACAATGAAGATACAAGCAAAGAAACACATACATACAAAAGTATGCTTTTTGCAATAAACATGGAAATGTTACGCTGTACTACCACCATAATGAATCCGACCATAGAAGGCAAAAGAAAACCTACAGGACCTTTAGTTAGCACGGCAATCCCAGTTGCAATACCGGCAAATACTATATCAATAGTACTTTCACGTGTGTGTGCTTTATAAAGAAAATAGACAGCCACAAATATAGCCAGATTAAACAATGGATCAATAATTCCGGATTTGAAATAAAAATGTGGAAGAAATGATCCTGCATAAGCAAGTACCCACCAAAGACCGAATTGTAATGAGTGAATTTTTCTGCCTAGATACAACAAAATTTGCATTGTTGCCACGCCAATCAAGGCAGTAGGTAAACGGGCTGCAAATTCATTGACTCCGAATATTGACATGGCAATTGCTTGCAGCCAGATAAACAAAGGAGGTTTTTCCCAAAAGGGCGCATAATCAATATGCACTCGCAACCAATCACCGGTGACAAGCATCTCGCGTGCGGCCTCGGCAAAGTTAATCTCATCCCAATCAAAGAGATGAACATTTCCTAAAAATGGAAAAAACAAGAGTATTGATACAAGTGCCACTGTCCAATGCAGCGGCTTAGCACGATCCATTATGTCAAACATAGTCAATCTGAATGAGTTATTGTTGTATATTTGCAAGCATTCTTATGAAAATTGATAAGATTACAGCACAAAAATAGAACATAATTTTTATCGTAGGCAGAAATGATACTGTATCAAGTGAATGTCAATGTCCAATCGGCATATAAAGATGAGTGGCGGACATGGATGTGTGAACATCATATACCCGATGTTATGAAGACTGGTTGTTTCATCAAAGTGAGAATGCTGGAAGCTTTGGAGGAAGGAGCCGACGGAGACTTTGTCATTCAATATGTATGCAAAGATCAGGCAACTCTCGCGTACTATCGTCAAGAATTTTCGCCAGAATTGCAAGCACAACACAATGCAAAATTTGCGGATAAAGCCAGTTCGTTCAGGAAAGAATTCAGTATTGTGCTAGATATGTGATGAATTAACGTAAATCCACAACTGTCATGGCTTTCGCCGGTGTGAAGCTGAATACGGAATTATTCAACTTTTCATTCAATTTCATGGACTTAATTGTGATTGTATGGGAGTCCGTATTATCCTTAAACTGAATAGTTTTAATATGAAGAGTTTTTTTATCAACAATAATAATAAGATTTTCTATGCCGTTGATGATTGCATCTTTGTTTTTCGGCTTCATAACAACATAATAACCTGTTCCTGTTTTACTGTCATTGACAGTCATCGTTTTTTCAATAATATATGTGTTTAGAACGCCCAAGAATATATCATCAATTGAGGTAGATTCATTATGAATATCGCGATGTGATATCATACATTTATTCATTTCCTTATTCACATTCCAAACCGTTGTACCATCACAATAAATAATCAGAGACTTTTGCTCTAAAACAAATTTATTGCCTTTTTTTGCTTTCATTGAAATGGTTTCAAATTGATTATCTACGATAAATTTAACCGATATAGAACTTATATTTGAATATTTCTTGACAAAAGCGGCACGTATATCTTGTGCATTCATGACGAAACATGAAAGCATAGATAGTGTTGTGATGGTTATGAAGGATATGAGCATTTGATTGAAATGGAGAAAATGTTACTTTTTATCACCCGCAGGTTTTGTATCCGCGGGAGATTTCTGAATCTCTTTTTTTGCATCAGGAGCTGATTGAAAAAACATGAATTTTTTAAGATTATGTAGTTTTATCAATTCTTTAACCGGTAATGATTCCAATGGATTATCGGTTAAATCCAATGAGCGTAGTTTCATTAATTTTCCGATGCTGCCGGGTATAGTTTTCAGATTGTTTTTTGCTAAGTCAATTGTTTGCAAATTTTCAAGATTTCCAATAGACTCAGGAATATCTTTTATCGAATTTTCGGAAAAATCAATCATATCTAATTGCGATAATTCTGCCAGGCCGGCCGGTAATTGCGAAATCTGATTCTTCGATGCATTGAGAACTCTCAACTTTTTAGCTTTCGAAATTGACTGAGGTAGTGATTGCAAGGCATTATCCGATATATTAATCACTCTGATTTCGGGTAAATCAAAAAGAGCATCGTCAAGTTTTGAAAGTGCATTGCTGCTTAGATCTAGATTTTCAATTTTCAATAAGCCGCCGATACCGCTCAGATTCGCAAGTTTATTGCCACTGAGATCAATATTGACTAAAGACTTTGATGTTCCAAGCGATTTAGGGATGAGCGATATTAGGTTACCTTTTACATTGACAGTTCTTAATTGCGGCAAATTACCAATATCATCAGGTAATGTAGTTATTTTATTGCTTGACAGATTAAGATCAACTAATGCTGACATACCTGAAACGGAACTTGGCAAATCAGCAATCATATTATTACTAAGGTTCAGCATGGTCATTTTTGACAACTTACTGATACCGGAGGGCACCTTTGTCAATTTATTGTTTTGAAGGTTTAATTGAGTCAGCTCTTCAAGTTTTCCGATTTCATCAGGAATATCGCTGATTTGAGTATTCTCAATTTGAAGTATTCTTAACTGAGTTAACTGTCCCATGCCCGGCGGTATGGTTTGGAACTTTCCTCCACGTATGGTAAACACACGCAGATTTTTCATTTTCATAACTTCAGCCGGAAAAACATCTTTATCATAACGGTTTATGCGTAAAGTCCTTACGGCTTCAGGATTTTTGATTGCTTCTTCA
>JAYRWZ010000034.1:0-3595 GCA_041917875.1 Chloroflexota bacterium
CATCGTGCGAGTACCACTGATTTTCCCCGGTTGATCAAATAATGGTGAACCACCTTTAGACCAACGGAAACTTACCCATGACGGTGCAGGGTTGCCTGAAGCGGCATCATAAATGGTGGTTTGAACTCCATCTATATTGCTGCGAATAATCGGACGGGAGCGCAAGGTAATATCGCCCCCTGTACATGTACTGTCAATAGGACCGGAAGCAAATGTCACCACAGGTACCAATTCGTGAGCACCCATATAAGGTGGTGCCATACGTGCTGTTGTGTTAATATCATCAGCTACATTACCGACTGCCGTATTATTATAGCTGTTAATTCCGCGCAACTGCGTATTCGGTTGAGTTAAGAATGTTGACAAAGGACCGGTGAATGTAAGAGGTACAGAACGAGAGTTCAACTCAAATGTACCTAAACGATATGTTGTGATTGTTGTAAAATCTGCGCTTGAGCGACGACCGAGAATAGCTCCCGCTGTAAACAAATTATTCCAATCCGATTGAGTTGCGCTTGTATTAGCCAATGAATTGATATTGGAAGCATAACCGAGACCACGATTATAGAAAATATTATTCACAATTCTTGTTGTACCGGAAAGGGAAACTGCATTAAATGCCGACGAGGATGGGAATCCTGTCGGGCCATTAATATGTACTGTATTATGGAAAACATTACCATTGCTGAATGAAGTAAGATTAATACCATTTGTACCGGTAGTTGTTCCATTACCAATATTGATCATATTATTGGCAATCAAAAATGGAGCCGCTGCCGTTGTACTATTGTTTGCAGTACGGATACCATCGCCCGGTCTTGTATAGCCAATACGATTTCCGGAAATCACCCCACCATTCAAGATCAGACTTAAGTCAATACCTGTTACAGGTAAGGTTGAAGCGGTATTGTTGATTGTGTTATTACTTACACGAGGATCGGTAAAGCGCTGGATATAAATACCTGTTGTACCAAAATTTGAGAAGGTGTTATTTGCGACAGAAAGACCTGAATGGATTGGACCGGTAACTGTACCACCGTCTAAGAACAATGAAAAAGCACCATTTGTAAATACCGAATTAGTAATCGTAAGATTCGTAACAGAATTTGTGACAACAGATGATGGCTCAGAGTAAATCAAAGCGTCTGCATTTGATCCTGTTACATTCGGGCGACCCTGAAAGCGACAATTGTTAAAGGTAATTGTACTTGTTCCATTACGTAATACGATATTGCGACCAGCAACTGCTGAAGCAGTATTGATAGCAAATGTTAAGTTACGGAAAGTAATAAAATCTGCACCGTTCAAATTAACCGTATGATTATTCAACGATGTATTTGCTGATGAAATAATAACATTATTCACATTACCGCCTGCGGCAGCATCTGCTGTGAATGTAATCGGACGGGTTGGTGAACTGCCCGGAACACCTTGTACTGTTTGAGATATTTGACCGATAAGCATTTGTTCATTGTAAGTACCAGGACGAACTCTAAACTCTACTGCACCCAAGATACCGCCAAAAGTTAAAGCAGCGGCGACATCCGTAAGATTGGCAAACCATTGACCGGGGACCGGTGCACCACCCACATAATAGATATTAGGATTAAATGGGTCGGAACTTCCATTTAATGCCATAGCGATAAAACCGGATAAAGAATTATTAGCCAAATTACCATCACCGGGGCCTTGGGCACCAACAGCATTGGTAAGATTTATATTTACGCTGTATGGTTGTGTGGGATTATCTAATACTATGTTAGATGCTAAAGGTACAAATACACTTCCACCGGAAGCAAGTGAACCTGTCCAGTTAATGGTACCGCTAAAATTCTGTGGTCCGGTAATGGTATAGTCTATTGTTACAGCCGTTAAATTACCACCGCTTACATTCTGAAGAATAAACCCCGCATCATAAGTACCTGCTCCAACAGGTGGATTGATAGGAGCCGTTGACCCCGGATTAGCCACAACAAGAGCAACAGGCGAAGGATCGGGAACCGGAGGAATAATTTGCACTGCATAATCAACAGTCATACCATAACTTAATAAACTACAACTTGTTAATGGCGTCCCGGCACTATTCCATGTGCGTGCTCGAATACGTGTAGTGTTATTAGTAGCATTTGCCGGTACGGTAAAATTTCCCGACTGCATTGGATTCACAGTTACCGAGCCCACTTGAGGACCAATATTAGAATTGAGAGCACCTACAATACGTTCCGTTGTCGTTTCCTCAAATGCATTGTTACCATTATAATCAATCCACATTGCCAAACGGTTTGTGTAATTGGTTGTCATGGAAGAAAAAGGATACACCTCCCACCTATAGGTTGCACCGGGGTTTAATTGTATAGCATTGAGATTATTATAAAAAATGTACGCAGGTGCCGCCTGACATGTGGGACTGTGGTCAAAAACTACTGTCCCATCAGATTTTTTTATCACTACCCGACCAATTCCCATCCAAAGACTGCAATTTTGAAACTGATTATTGGTGGTGCAGTATGGGGTAGCATTCGTTGTTTGAGCATAGACCGATTGCTCAAGTGCCGAGAAAAGAAATGAACATGCAAGCATAAAGGTAAGACAACCTTTGGAAAGCGAGGAACGCAACACCGACTCATGCGGTGGATTCGTTGAGAAACTCATAGAGCAAAACCTTGATAAAATTATATAAATAATGAAATTAGAGAAACCAATCGAAAGCAATTATAAACCGAAACCTTGGGTACTATATCTAAAAAAAGAATTATCCATACTACTATCAAATAGTACTATGCGATGATTTTACCTCCAAAATATGAAAGTTTGCGAAACAAACAATGAAAAAAAATTAAGCACAGATTCATGAAGTGTGAATCAATCAGCTATGTGGCGGTTGGTGATAATTCTACTATTCAATCGGATTAGCGATTTTTGGGAACTACAAAGGTGCAGTGCATTAGGATAGTTGTGTTCATTCTTGCATTGTTTTTGAATGTGTGGCTAAGATTGACCGAGAGTATCTTGTCAGATTCGTTTCTTTTGTCGTACATGACGACAAGCTCATATAGCTGCATATCTATGAAGTATTTCCACTATCACGGGACTGTTTTGGGGGATTAGTTATATCAAAGTTGTGGAGATGTACATAAGTTTTCGACTTCACGAATGATTGTACGGCTATGATGTGCGGACATTCCCAAACTGTCCAAAAGTGCAGGATTGTCCCGAAGTTCATTGCATAAAACAACTTTTTGCTCCAAAAGATGTTTTTTTTCCGCTGTGGTCAGCGATGTAAGGCAAGTAACGGGATAAAGTCCCAAGCGATCAATCCAATCTTTCAAGCCATGTTCTGCGGGATAATCCCAAGCCAATAATGTTAAACCGGCACAGGCGGCATATGTGATAGCAGCACCGGAAAAGCGAGTATTTGTCACAATCCAGCCCTGATACAATATATCGGGATTATTATCTTTCACTCGCCAACCGCCCACCACGTCATTAAAACGAGAATGGATATAAAGCGGTACTTTTATATCCGACACAATGCCCGGAAAATTATGATATTTACATTCTACCATAATTTTCAGATTGTCTTTTTTCCCGACAA
>JAYRWZ010000035.1:0-2186 GCA_041917875.1 Chloroflexota bacterium
TTATTATTCTGTACTTGTTGCTTTTGGAACGTGGAACAATAATCATTGCTAAACAGTATTGTTCGTGAGTTACCCGCCAAACAAAGTGTCCCATTATATTCACTTATCGAATAAAGTGAAGCAGTGTCTCCAGTTGAAAGAGATTCCCATTGTTCTCCTTGTGTAAAGGATCGTAAAAGAGTACCATTTTTTCCAACAATAATAATAGTATCCGATGAAAAACAGAATACATCATATAAAGGTTCATGTATGCTCGAAGATACTTTTGCCCATGTTGTACCATTATCGGTACTCCGAATAATTGTTCCTTTTGTGCCAACAGCAAAAGCAGTAGTATTATAGATAGCAATAGCCGTAAAATCTATATCAGAGAAATTTGATATTGATTTTTGCCATATTGCGCCCGAATCAAGAGAATGAAGAATTGTACCATTATCTCCAACAATAATCGCAAGTGATTTATCACAAGCGACTGATCGAAGAGACTCTTTCGTGAGATTGTGGTTGATAATTACCCATGTTGTACCAGCATCCGTCGAGCGGTGAATAATCCCATTATTCCCGACGGTCAAACAATGGGTTGGTGACCATTGCACGATATCGTATAGATCATTCATTGAGGGATTAAATGAGATGTTTTCCCATTCCTGAGAAAATGCAGGTACTGTACAGAGGGCAAGGAAAAGCCATACTATAGTGTTTTTCATAAAGACACAGTAATAAGTGATTAAAGAGGGGAAAGCTATATGAACTTTCCCCATATTAGGATTAGTAGATAATAATTCGAACTAATTCTACGGACAACTTATCCTTGATTAATAAAGAGTATCGTCCCTGTGGGAGTGAGTTCGGTATCAAAAGACTATTTCCATTTCTTTCAATGATATCTAAAGATATTGATTGACTACTATTCTCATCATAAAATGAAAGTGCTATTTTTTCTGACCCTATGGGAATATTTATAGATTGGTCTTTTGAAAACGCATAACTTGTAGTAAAACTTTGTTGTTTGCTTTCATCATTCCATGTGTTTCCGAAATCATGAGAAATTGATTTCGCTCCGTTGAGATAATGAAAGACAATGGTTTTTTGTTTATGCGTTGTCTCACCTACTAATTGCCCATTCTGATTATATTGCATCACTTTATTCAGTTGAGGATAAATAAAGTGTGTTTTAACTGAATTTTGGGCAAAGGTCGCACCCGAGCATAAACACAAAACGGAAAAAATACAAAATAAATTTTTCATAATATATTCTCCTATCTATAAATAGAACCACATACCGGCTTACATCTCCATGTTGAGTTTGGATTGTAAAACCCTTGACAATTTGGATCTGCCGGTGGAATAATTCCACTTTGAGTAATGACACGTGCTCCATTCTCAATGCATACTCTATAAAATTCCAAGCAACATTCTGTAGTAGTACATGGAAACATCTCTTCAGGAAAACTATTTCCGGAAGGAGCGGGAGGCATATCACCAGTACCCATAACCCAACCTACACTCCAACATGATCCCTTCATGACACGCCAGTTATTCTCACAACCACTGGTTGGTGGAAAATTAGCAGGATTAAGAATAATTAGCTGTCTTGTGACCTCTTGCATAAAGTCATTAAGACTTCCACCATAGCTATTTGTAATACAGTCACGAATATCGAACATACTCGAACCAACTTTTTCGATATAATAATCATACCAAGTATTACATGCGATTCGATAACGATAAAGAACAGTTATTGGTTTACCGCAAATTGTTACAACAATCTGCTGTGCTGGCGCAGGTGCAAGTGGTTGCCAATCCGAATTTGGGCAATCGGGTTTACACGGTTCGTCTTGTGCAAAAACATTTACAGAACAGAACAGAACAGAACAGAACAGAACAGAATTTGACGCATAGCGCAACTCCTAAAAAATGGTTAAATAGTCAAGAAAGGTGGTAACCTAAATCCTGTAAAGAACATTTAATTATACAGGTACTTAATTAATGTTAAAGCAAAATAGTGACACCATCAATTCGAAACTGTATGCAACTTAAACAAAAATCGAATACAATCCAAATTTTTTTATAGTAAAGACGAAAAAATTTAAAATATATACTCTGGTGTTTGCTCACAAGTAAGCAGTCGAGATATAGTACTGTGTTCTTGAGTAAATGCAATGTATAGATTGGGTAAAACGCAA